>JAQWPM010000030.1 GCA_029245345.1 Longimicrobiales bacterium | reverse complement strand
GTAGTAGCTCTCCATCTTCTCCTCATACGAGAGAGCCTGCTCGTCCTTCTTCTCCCGCGCATCCGAGTCGCTGCACGCCTCCACGATCTCCATCACGGCATTGCCGAACTCCCGCTGAATCTCCTCCCGAAGGGCATCGAGTGTCTCGACATCCTCGGCATCCTCCACGGCATCGTGTAAGAGGCCCGCGATCGCCTCGTCCTCGCTACCGCCGTTCTCCAGCACGAGCGAACTCACCGCGAGAAGGTGTGAGAGGTAAGGGATCTCGGTCCCCTTCCGTGTCTGCTTCCGATGGTGCGCTGCTGCGAGCATGAGCGCACGGTCGTATCGGCCTGTGAGCATGAGCCTCCTTGGTGTTGAGCGTAGAGGGAACGAAGCGTCGCCGCATGAATCATCGCGCGTCCGTGTGACAGGCGACACGCTCCCGTCTAAGTTGCTCCCGCTCACCCGATCAGGCCCAACGTCACACCCCCTGCTTATGATGCACTGACCGAATCCCGCATCTTACTGACACCATGTCCACCAACCCCACCAAGCTCCAGCGCTGGCTGGACGTCGTGGCCTTCTTGGCCGCGCGCCGGTTCCCGGTCTCGACCGAGGACCTGTGGGGCAACGTCCCGTCCTATGCGGCGGGCGTAGATGGAGCCGCGAAGGACAAGGCCGCGGTTCGCAGGATGTTCGAGCGTGACAAGGAGGAGCTGAAGGAGCTCGGGATCCCCATCGAGACGGTCACCTTCCATATGAATGAAGGCGATGCGGATTCGAGCGGTTATCGCCTCGCCCGACAGGACTTCCACCTCCCGTACTTGAGATTGGTGAGGGAAGCGGAGGAGGAGTCCGGTAGCGCTGGCCACGTAGCGCCCGCCGGGAAGACCTTTGACGTTGCTGAGGAAGAAGCCGGCGCAGCCCTCGACGGGCTCCGCGAACTCGCAGCGCTTCCGTCGTTTCCCCTCGCCCGGCACGCCCGATCCGCCTTCCGGAAGCTCGCCTTCGATCTCGAGCCGGAGATGGTCGGGGAGGCCCCGGTTCTCTACGCCACCGACCCCGAGACCGCCGCCGCGGCCGAACCGCTCAAGGTCCTATCCGACACGCTCACGCGCCGGAAGAAGGTGGCCTTCACCTACCAGGGCATGGCGCGGGACGAGTCATCACAGCGGCATGTCCTGCCCTACGGCCTTCTCTTTCAGCACGGCCGTTGGTATCTCGTCGCACGTGACGAGGACCGAGATGGCATGCGCATGTTCCGGCTCGGTCGTATGAGTGCCGTCGAGCCCAACCCCAAGGCCCCGGGCACGCCCGACTATGCGATCCCCTCCGACTTCGAGCTCAGCGAGTACTCGGGCCGGAAGGCATGGGAGTTAGGCGATGATGTCGAGGGTCCAGTCGATGCGGTCGTGGACTTTCGATTCCCGCGCTCGCTCTGGGCCGAGCGTAACGAGCACGGCGAAGTGACGGAGAGCCGCGAGGACGGTGGCCAGCTGCGCCGCTTCCACGTGCACCGACGTGACCCGTTCCTACGGTGGGTATTGAGCCTTGAGGGGGACGCCCGGGTCATTGAGCCTCCTGAGATGCGAGACGCGTTTCGCGGCATGGTCGGCGACGTCCTGCGGCTCTACCAGGGAAGCGAACGTGCCAAGGAGGGCGAACATGGTTGACGGAACCACCGCCGAAGCCCGCTTCCAGCGGCTCCTCCACGTCCTGCCCGCGGCAAGCAGGAAGGAAGGCGCCGCGCTCCCGGACCTGGCCGCCGCCTTGGGCACGAGCGAGAAACGCATCCTGGATGACATCGAACAAGTCACGGCCCGCGCGTACTACCATTCCGGTGGCTGGCCGGACGACGTCCAGATCATGATCGAGCCAGAACGGGTGCGCGTGACCCACGCAGGAGGGATGACGCGGCCGGTTCAGCTCACCCGCATGGAGACGCTCTGCCTCGCGCTCGCGCTCCGCGGCAGCATCGCATCGACTCAGCTCAGTGAGCCCGAGGCACGCGAAGCGCTCAGGCAGCGCTCGGAGGCCCACCTGGGTCAGGGGAAATGGGGAGAGGAGGAAGCACTGTCCGTCGCGGCCCCCCATCGGGCTCCCGACGCGGAGGGCATCCGCGAGACGTTGATCACGGCCACGCGCGAGCGCCGTCCGTGTGCGATCCACTATGTGAAGGGTGGAGCGGAAGATGGTTCCGTGCGCGTGATCCATCCTTATGTCATGGCCTACGGGGAGGGAGCGTGGTACACCGTCGGGCACTGCAACACGAAGAACGAAGTTCGGACGTTTCGAGTCGATCGTGTGCTCGCTGCGGACCACACCGACGGCAAATTCGAGGTGCCAGCCGACTTTGACCCCACGAAGCACGTCCAGGCCGGCAAGATCTACCTCGGCACGGATGAACGAGAAGTGCGCGTGCGCTACTCCCCCCGTATCTCACGGTGGGTGCGCGAGCGGGCGGGGTGGGGCGTGATGGAGATCGAGGAAGAGGGGGACGGTAGCGTCGTCATCTGCCACCGGGTGGCGGATCCGCACTGGGTGGTGGGGCACGCGCTGCAGTATGGGGGGGAGGCGGAGATTCTGGAGCCGGCGGATTTGAGGGCGCTGGTGCTTGAGGTGGCTGAGGGGTTGGCGGGGTAGCGCGAAGGATGTTCACCATTGACGGAAGGCGTATATGAACAGGAAGTACCATAGCAGGAGCAATGGTGAAGTCCGCTCTCTCATCGAGGAGCATTGGGCCGACCTCAATACGCTTGGGGTCCTCGCGTACGAGGTCCAGCACCGCTTCTTCATGAGTCGGGCTTACAGGGCCAATGTGGTGGGACGCCTGCTCGAATTGATGGGGAGTCGCCTAGGAGCCCTAGGGGGTGTTGCGGCAGCCGATCGCTCCGAGCACCACCGCTTTCCGACGACAGACGTCGTGGCTGTGCGGAGGGTAGCGATCGGCGGGGGTGGAGATATCGACTGGAGGAAGGAAGGGCTCCTGAGCCTGAGTGGCTACCGCGTTGGAGTGACAAGGGGCGTTCAGCGACCCACAAGAGAACTCGTCCTGAATACCATTGTACTCGTGGACGATCTGAGCGACATCCGTGACGAAGAGTACGCCCGAGAATGGGGCGCACCGGACACGGAGGCCCGACTGAAGAAGCTTGCCGACACACTCGCTACCCTCGCCCGCAACGCGAGGCGCCAGGAGGGGGCCAACATGCAGACGGCGATCCGGGAATGGGAGAGTGACCTCGAGTATATCAGGACCAATTTCCAGTCCAGGTGGCCCGACATCGACTGGCCAAATACCGAAGTTGGTGGCGGCGGCGATTGAGTAGCACGTCCTGAACTGAGGCGGGGATCCTCGGGCCGGAGGATCCCCGCGCTCTCGTGAGGGAAGTGGTGGAGCAGTTGGCCGGTTAGTTCTGCCAGACGGCCCAGCCCATGGAACGGTATCGCGCGGCCAGCGCCTCTTCACCTACCACCGCATCCGCCCATCGCTCGAATTCGCCCGTATTACTGAACGCCCATTCGAATAAGACAGTCCCGAATCGCTTCACGAAGCGGTTCGCTTTGTATCCAGTCTTATGCTGCTCGAAGCGCTCATCACGGGTTCGACCCGTGGCGCCCACGTAGACACATGGCTTTCCGGGTATGTAATGAGGGTTCGCCTCCCGGTACTTCCGGTTCTCAAGTACCTGCGGCTTGAGCCTCGCGACGTAGAGTCGATACGACATGGTGCTTCCTCCTTAGGCTGATAGTTGGCGAAGGACGGACTGGATGTGCTTGAGTGGCTTCTTGAGGTCGGGGTGGATGGAAATGACTTCGACAATGAGTTCGTCGATCGCTGTGCAGAGCTTCTTTTCGAGTGCGGACATCGTGACCTCGCTGGCAAGTGAAAAGCGGCCGAACTGTGCCGCTGCGGACCCTAACTACGGACGCGCCCGCGTGTACCGCTCGTGATTTCCTTCCAGATGGCGGGGGGCTCCTTGACTCGATGTCAATGTGCCGCAACGAGTTACGGCCACATCTGACTATTGGGGTTGACGCTTTCTGTGATGCTTCCGCTTCTCGGGATGCTCATTGTCACACCCCCCCCGCACCTTTCTCTCCGTCACCCCAGCCGGAGAGCATCCATGAAAACCAGCATCCTACTCGACCACGAACCCGTCGCAGACGGCGGCTTCCTCGTACGCGCTCTGCTCAGCATTGAAGGAGAGGAAGTAGAAGACGACCGCCGGACTCCCTTGAACCTGTCACTGGTGCTGGATCGATCGGGATCCATGCATGGCGAGAAACTCGCCGCCGCCCGGGACGCGGCAGTGAACCTCGTAAAGCGCCTCTCCCTCAGCGACGTCGTCAGTGTCGTCGCATACGATGGCGACGTGGAGGTCGTAGCGGCTCCGGATACTGGAAGAGCTCAGTCCGATCTCACGCAGAAGATCCAGTCGATCGGGTCCCGTGGGATGACGAACCTGAGTGGTGGCTGGCTCCGTGGTCGTGACCTCGTGGCGCAGGGCGCCAAGGAAGGCGCCGTGAATCGAGTCATCCTACTCACTGACGGCCACGCCAACGTTGGTATCACCGAGCCAGGAAAGCTCGTGGGCCTCACGCAGACTGCCGCCGGGACGGGCATCTCGACCACCACGGTCGGTTTTGGTGCGGACTTCGACGAAGACCTGCTCAAGGCCATGGCGGACGCGGGGCAGGGGGCCACCTACTACATCGAGGAAGCAGACCAAGCCGTCGGGATCTTCGAAGAGGAGCTCGAAGGGCTCTTGTCGCTCGTCGCGCAAAACGTGCGCGTGACCATCAACCCCGGCGCAGACGCCGACTTCGTTCAGGTCGTGCATCAGTACCCGAATCACACGGAAGGTGAAGCGCTGACGCTCGAGGTGGGTGACCTCTACGGCCGCGAGCCGCGCCGGATCATCATGGAGTTCTTGCTTGGGCCGGAAGCCGGGATCGGAACCGACGCGGATGTCGCGACCCTCTCGGTGGTTGCCAACGTGCTCACCGCAGATGGCGGGGTCGAACTCCACAACATCAGCCTCCCCATCACGCTTTCGCCTGAAGAGGGCGGCAAGGCAGAGCCGGAAGTGCAAAGAGAGGCCCTGCTCGTGGAGGTCGCACGGGCGAGGCAGCAGGCGCTTGATGCACGTGATGCGGGAGATTGGGAGCGGGGACACCAGATCCTCACTCAGGCTTCCGCGAAAGCCCAGGCGATGGGCTTCGACGACCTCGTTGTCCAAGAGGAGATGGCCGACCTGGCCATGAGCGCAGAGTCGTTCGAGGACCGGAGCCTCTCGCTGCGGGACATCAAGTATATGAAGCAGCGCATGTACTCGGCGGACCGGAGCAAGCGCAGGGAAATCGAGCTGTACCGTAGAGGGGAGTGAGGGATCGACATGCTAAAGATCACAGCAATTGATGGCGCGGTGTTCATCGCCCCGGACTACCGGCAAGCTGCGGACGCCATGTGGCGGGATGAGTGGCACCCGCCGAAGCAGCTCGAGGGCTGGATGGCCCGGGTTGCGGATCGGGTGGGGCAAATGACTGGCGAGCAGGTCCGCTGCGAAGATCCTGAGGCATTCCTTCTCGATCTCCAGCGGCTTGGGTTTGTCACGATCGACAATCGCGTCGCCTGAGCCATACTGGCGTCGAGGTCTGTATGTAGATTTGAAGGTGAGCGGCCGATCCGCTCTCCGGTGATTTGAGGCGATTGCAACCGGGTTAACAAATTGCTAAACCGCTCGGGAGGGTCCCGCGTGGTTCGCCATACGGGACCCTTTTGTGTTGGAGGAATACATGCCTCACAAGGTGTGGCGGCCAGATTGTTCGTGTGATGTTCCAATGGGTACAGAGCCTATTCGCTGCGGTCCAGAGCCCTGCCCGTACTGCGGCGCACCGCCGGTCTTCGCCGGTTGGGCGCGCGGAGCCATCGAAGAGATGGCTCAGTATCAGCGAGTCCACGGGCTGAAGGCCCTGGGGCCCCACCGGAAGTTGGCCGGGGAGCTGTTTCGGGGGCTGCGTGAGAGGTGCGCCGGCTGCGCCGGATCGGGATTCGACGGCGCAGAGCACTGGGCATATTGTCTGGTCTGTGAAGGGACAGGTGGTGTGTGGAATGCGGATGAGGAGTACCTCGTTGCTGCGTATCGCCTCCTGCTCCATCGCTACCCGAATGCGGCAGCAGCGGGTGCGCTGTCGGCAGGCGGGGTTGGTCTTGGTGTAAGACCGGAGCAGCAGAGTGGTTGATGGAGCGAGCAAGTCCCCTACAAAGGGAGTCGGGTGAAAGGGGGAGGCTGCGAAACCGAACGCCGCTGAGCTTTGTCAGACGCCGAGACAGTGTGGTGTGATCAGGGATCGGGAGATCCACCTTGAGTAGCTGGGCCAGCGACCGGAGGAAGCCCTCGGTCTGGCGAAGTGGAAGATGGAAGACCATGCGGATCGTCAATGCGGCCTCGATCGCAACGTCACTGTAGGTGCGTTGGCCGCCCGGTTTGCCCTCGGCCGGAACTCGCCAGGCTTCGAGCGCATCATCCGAAAGCCAGACGGTCAGGTCACCACGCTTCTTCAGGCCGGCTTCGTACTCTGGCCAGTTCCGCACCCGGTACTGAGACTTCGCATGCTGGTACTGGCTGCGCTTCGGGTACTTCACGGAGCCTCACTCCAGATCAGGGGCTTCACATCACAACGAAACCTAGAGCAGGAGCCATGCACCAACGCCACAACTACCCCCCCCTCCGTGGCACCCAGCCACGCCCAGCGATCCGGCAGTGTTTCTGCGCGTCCTGAGTTGCGGGCCTGAGTGGGGCGGGGCAGAATGAAGGCATGGCTTACACTGAGGGAGGATATCGGTATGGCGGATATAGGTGCCCACGAGTTGCGGGAAATCACTAGCGATCTTGATGATACATCAAGAGTTATTTTTCAGACCCAATACTCTTCTGAGAAAAAAGACCGTGGAATTGCGATAGTATTGGCGCTATTTGCTCTTGATCGCTTTTACTTTGGTCAGATCGGGCTAGGTATTCTGAAATATCTCAGCTGTTTCATCGTTATCGGCTTATTGTGGTGGCTCATAGACATTTTCACTGCGGGTGGGCGGGCTGACGAGTTCAATCGCAACAAGGCTCGGGAGATAGCCGTCTCCCTGAGAACTTAAGATCCCCCTTGAAAGAGTCCTCCCGGCCTAGAAGACGGCGACTAGCCCCCTCCGTGGCACCCAGCCACACCTAGCTGCCTAGCAGTGTTCTGCTTGTCATGAGTTGCGGTCCTGCGGTTAGAGCAAGTAGACTGGCCCCGACCGTTTCACTGCTTTAAGGAGGGTCAGAATGGACACGAAGAAAGTTGTGACTGGGGTCGTGGTTGGCGGGATCACCATGTTCGTCGTCGGCTATCTAATCTTTTACATGGCGATGACTGGCTTCTACGAAACCAATGGTGCTGCCGCTTTTGGTGTAGGTCGAGAGGCAATTCTCTGGTTGCCAGTTGCACTAGGTACCGCTTCACTGGCTACACTGGTCACGCTCTGCATCGGGTGGTCGGGGGCCAAGAATGCCACCCAGGGCTTCAAGATCGGAGGAATGGTCGGTTTCCTCGTTTGGTTTGGTGTAGACTTAATTATTCACGGCAATTCCACCGTCTCCACGACCATTCTCCCACTAGTGGATGGGTTGCTAGAGATCGTTCGTACCGGAATCGGTGGGGCGGTCATCGCCGCGGTTTTGGGAAGATCTGAAGAAGCCTGACTCAGCGGCTGTCACAATTTTACCGGACCTACAGCACTGTTTGTTTTGCGCGTCCGATCCGGCCAGTACGTTGCGAGAGCGCTTCTGGTGGAGGATGGCCTCGGGATACAAGGTGCTGGACCTTTTCGAGGCTGATATCGACCTTTCCTGTCACCCTCCCTTCATCGCCGGAGGCGCCGGTGCTTGTGCCGGTCGGCACACATCGACCCCACTGAAACACCGTTCTCCGAAAAATTCTGGTAGGTCGGGCGGGTCCCTTTTCTCCACAGGCGAGACCCCAGTACCCCCCTATTCCACCGCCACCACCGCTGAACCTATAAACAGTGTTTTGCTCGTCCGATCACCCTCCGACTATGAGATACATCGCAATCGACTGGTCTGGTGCCCGATCGGGCTCCGCTTCCAAGATCTGGCTCGCCGAGGCTCATGCGGGCCAACTCACCCGCCTCGAAGGTGGACGGTCTCGTGTGGAGGTCGTTGATGAGTTGATTGCAATGGCCGCGGAGGATCCGGAATTCATCGTCGGTCTCGACTTCGCGTTCTCCGCTCCGGAGTGGTTTCTACTCGACAGGGGGTGGAATTCGGTCGAGACATTCTGGGCTGCAGCGCACGAAGAAGGTGAGGATTGGCTCGCAGCCTGCGAGCCTCCCCTCTGGGGCAGGCCGGGAAAGAAGAAGCCTGTTCTGTCGGAGCATTTCCGGGCCACCGAAAACGAAGCGGCGGGGGTCGGTGGCTCGACGCCCAAGAGCTTCTTTCAGATCGGCGGCGCGGGGGCTGTCGGCACGGGATCGATCCGGGGGCTTCCATTCTTGGGAGTCCTGCACACCGCGGGGTTCTCGATCTGGCCGTTCCACTCTTCGGCCTCGCCCCTTGTCGTTGAGATTTACCCACGGTTACTCACCGGCCCGGTGGTGAAGTCCAACCACGGGGCCCGGATGCGATATCTCGGAGAGATGCTGCCGGAGATGTCGCAGTCGATGGTTCAAATCGCCGCTTCCAGCGAGGACGCCTTCGATGCCGCGGTGTCTGCGCTGGTCATGTGTCGCCACGGCTCGGAACTCGCGAGACTGCGACAGACCGCGGATCCAAAAGTGCTCCGGGAAGGGGCGATCTGGTGGCCAGCAGGTGGTGTCGTGCCGCAGGCAGTGGAGGCCCGCCCGGCATCCACTGTGACCGAGGTCGGACCGGGGGCCCCATCGGCCATTGTTGAACCAAGTGAAGCAGGCTGCGTGTTCTGCGAATGCCCCGAGGGCGAGGTGGTCGCGGAGTCACGGCATGCTGTGGCGATCCGGGTTGTAGTACCACTGAGCCAGCGGTTGGATGCCTCGTATAAGACCTCTGGCCACCAGGCGCTCCCCTCCCAGCGTTGCACAGTTCGCCTATCGACCGAGACTTCTCGAGTCGTTCGTTGAATCGCTATTGATGGCTCCGGCTGGAGCGGTGCGCGGCAACTGATATCTCGAATCGCCCCGGGTCGCCGGAGAGTCGCGGCGGCCTGGGGAGATTCTATCGGACCTCGACGACTCGAGGTCCGGTCAGGGCGTCCAATTCGAAGCTGGCGTCCTCGAACGAGGGTGCGCCGAAGGTGCCCCGTGCCTGGTTTGAGAACCCATATCGTTCTCGCGGCATCCCCAGGAAATTCGTGTTCAGCTCACCGTTGGCGTCTTCGTCGTGGATGACGGCGACGGCATAGCGTCCGGCGGGCAGACGTACGCTCCATTCCGCAGTCGTGATCTCTACTGGGATCACCGCGAAGGCGAGCGGTTCGTCCACGAATTCCTCGGCTGAGTCGAAGACTGCGATCCGAAGCTCGCCCGCCACCGACTCGATGCCGGTGACCGAAACAACAAGGTCATGCTGTGGAGGGACAGTCCCGCTCGTCTGGCCGTCCGTTGGACCTGCCGATGCGGCCATGGCGATCGCTATGGCGGTGGCTCCTCGGACCATCGTGGCGCGAGCACCCCGTGATTGCTTCCTCATGTGACCTCTTCCGGGTTGACGTTGTATAAGCATTGTACAATTATAAACAACAATGCACGATAATAGCTATACAGTGATTGTACAATCTTGGTACGAGAGGAGTGAATGGCGAGCAACAATTCGACCGGATGGGCTTTCGGCGAAAGGGCGGCACTGTGGGTCCTGTTTGGCTTCACGGTCGCTTCGGTCCTCGGTTACGGGATCTACGGCCTCCATCCCCAGCTCATTCCGCCGACCGAGTTCGGTCTCAAGCTTTTCGCAATCTCCTTTCAGCTCTTTGCACAAATCCACATCGCTTTGGCGGCCTTGGTTTTGTTTTTCGTTCTGTCCCGTAGGCTCGGCGTGACGTGGCTGCTTCCCTTCGTAAGCGTCTATGTGTTGAGCTTTGGCGCCGAGCATATGGGGACCGGCTATGGGGTTCCTTTCGGCGGATACGCGTATACCGGTCTTCTCGGCCAGAAGCTCGGCGGCCGCGTTCCCTTTCTCATTCCTGTCAGCTGGTTCCTTATGGCGCTGCCGTCCTGGGTCTTGGCACGGTACGCGCTCGGGACGCACGCCCCGGTCTTGGCCAGGGTCGCTTTGGCGGCGCTCTGGCTGGTCATCTGGGACCTGGCCCTTGATCCGGCGATGAGTTTCCTGACGCCGTACTGGATGTGGGAGGACCCGGGCGCGTATTACGGCATGCCGCTCGTGAATCTGGTGGGTTGGTTCGTGACCGGACTCGCCTTGATGGCGGTGATCGAGCGCTCCTCCTCGCGCGTTGACTGGCTCGCGCTCGATGTCCGATGGATGGGCACGTACTACGCCGCGATGCTCGCGATGCCCCTCGGAATGCTCGTAGCTGCCGGCCTCTGGTTGGGCGTGATTGTGACGATTGCAGCCGTTGGCGCAGCGGCCTGGATCACCCTTCGGCTGGCGGCACGCGACCTCGCCACGCACCACGCGGCGGCATTCCCACCTAAGGTCGCAAGAGCATGATTTCGTTCGGAGGTTTCACGACAACCCCAGGCGCCTTGGACGTCGTCGGGGCATCACGCATCGTGCGGATTGAACTCGAGGCGGCGGCCGAGATGCTGCGGGCGGACGGTCTGCCTTCCCCCACCCTGAAAGGAAAACTCCTGCGACCTCTCGTTGCGTATGCGTTCGTACAACCGGAGGCGCGCGATCAACTTGATAGCCGATTCTGGTTTGGAGCGCTCGCGATCCAGATGGTGCATGAGGCGTCTCTCCTTCACGACGATATTGTCGACGAAGCGGCAGTGCGACGGGGGCAGCCCACGCTACACACCGAGCAGGGTGTGGGGCCAGCCCTTGTCCAAGGGGACCATCTCCTTACCGCAGCGTACTCGGCTGCTCTCAAGACCGGTTCGATCGACTTTCTGGAACGGTTCATCCATGCGGTAGAGCGAACCGTGGCTGGAGAGATCCGGCAGGCACGCGCGGTTGGGGCGACGGGCGATGAGGTGACCTACTCGGAGATCATCAGCAGTAAGTCAGGCGAGCTCCTCGGCGCATCGGCTTACCTCGCGGCCGCGTTGACGGGATCCGGTGTCCAGGACGCTCGCGGCGAGATCGGCCTCAGGATCGGGTCGCTTTACCAGCGGGTCGATGATCTCCTCGACTACTGCTCCGCTGGGAATAGCGGGAAGCCACCGCTGCAGGACTATCGTCAGGGAAAGTGGACGTGGATTCTGGGCGAGGCTCAGATCACCGACTTTGGATTTCCGGATGAACGAGTGCAGGAAGCGATCTTCGGCCACTCCGGCGAGGGTCAGTCGGCAGCTGAACGCGCGATCGGCACGCTCGACGGCATCCGGAACCAGTTGTTGTCAGAGGCCGTCCTGCTTGGTGCGTGTCCGCGCCTGATGCGCGACATCTTGAACGGGTGGGTTTCTTCGACCAAGAGTGCGGTCGCGGCACAGAGGGAATCGAACACCAAGATGGCCGGCGCATCTGCACGTGCTGCGCCCTCAGTAGAGGCAGTCGTATTCGAAACCGCGCGGCAGGCGGGTGAAGCAAGTGAGTGGCGCGCCTATTTCACTCAGCATGCTCGGACGTTCAGCTTGGCCGCCCGCCTTTTTCCGGCTGCCCCGGCGCGGCAAGTCGAAGGGCTGTATGCCTACTGCCGGGTCACCGATGATCTCATTGATGACCCCATCGTGCCCGCGTCCTCCGACGTCCTCCGCGAGCGGCTCGATCTGTGGCGTGCTCTGAGCAGGGCGGCCTACGAAGGGGATCGGATCGAAATTCCCGTTCTCGACTACGTCATGCCGGAGGCCGCTCTCGCGTCGGTCGATTGGCTCTACCCCGAGGCGCTTCTCGACGGTGTAGAGATGGATCTCGACGAGTGTCGCTACGAAGATTGGCCGGCTCTCGAACGCTATACCTTTGGGGTGGCGGGCTCGGTAGGCGGCTGGATGACCCAGCTCTTCGGACTCCGAGATCCCGAAACGCTCGACGAGGCGCATGCCCTCGGGCACGCGCTCCAACTCACCAATATCGCCCGCGATGTTGGCGAGGACCTTAGGCGGGGCCGGGTTTACCTACCCGATGCCCTCATGAGCCTCCACGGCTTCTGCGCGGCTGACCTTAGCACCTGGCAGGCGGACGGCGGCCCGGTCCCCGTGCACTATCGAGCAGCTATCGAAGAATTGCTTGCCTTGGCGGACGACTATTACCAGCGCGCTCAGCCGGGGATCGCCAAGCTCCCGACCTTCTTCAGACGGCCCGTCGCCGCGGCGGCTGCAGCGTACCGGGGCATCGGGCAAGAGGTTCGTAGTAACGGCCACGACAACTTGAACCGCAGAGCGCATACGAAGGTCGGTCGCAAGTTGCTTCTGGGGGCACAGGGGATCCTGATGGCCCGAGACTCTGGCAGGCGCAGCTTTTTCGACAGCAAGGAGGCATCACGGCATGAGTGAGTTGAAAACGGCGATCGTAGTCGGAGGGGGCTTCGGAGGTCTGGCGATTGCGAACCGGCTCCAGGCCTCAGGTGTGGATGTCACCTTGCTGGAAAAGCGTGACGCACTCGGTGGCCGCGCGTATCAGCTGCGCGACAAGGGATACACCTTCGATATGGGGCCCAGCCTGATCACTGCCCCCCATATCATCGACTCGATTTTCGCCGCAGCCGACAGGAGCCTCACCGACTACGTCGATCTGATGCCGCTCGATCCGTACTACCGGATCTACTTCCATGATGGAACGCACATCGACTACGTGGGCGACTCTGAGCGCATGAAGGCGCAGATGGAACGCTTCGATGCCGAGGACGCGGCCAACTTCGACGGATTCATGAATGAGATCAGGCCGATCTATGACGCGGTAATCGGAGATCGTCTGGGCTCGAAGCCATTCGACAGCTTAGGCTCCATGCTCCGCTTTCTCCCCCGCATGGCACAGTTGAAGGCATTCCTTCCGGTTACGACGTTCGTGAACCGGTGGTTCAAGGACTTCCGGCATCGCTTCATATACTCATTCCACCCGCTTTTCGTCGGCGGGAATCCGTTCAAGACGCCGTCGATCTATTTGATGATTCCGTTCTTGGAACGGGAAGGTGGGGTCTGGTTCTCGAGGGGTGGGATGTACTCCGTGGTCGAGGCGCTGGGACGGCTGCTCCTTGAGCAAGGCGGCGAGGTCCGCACAGGTGAAGAGGTTGAGGAGATTGTAGTGGAGGACGGACGGGCGGTCGGAGTGCGCACGCTGTCGGGCGAACTTCGGGCGGACCTGGTGGTCAGCAATGCTGACCCGGGGCATACGTACGGCGCCCTCGTCGACCGGAAGGATCGGAAGCGATGGTCGGATCGAAAGCTCGCCTCGACCGATTGGAGCATGAGTTGCTTCCTGCTGTACCTCGGAACGAAGAGGCAGTATCCGCAACTCGAGCATCACACTCTGATCCTGTCCGAGCGGTACAAGGATCTCCTCCACGATATCTTCGGGCGAAAAATTCTACCTGAAGACTTCTCGATGTACCTGCACGCACCCACGAGAACCGACCCGGAGATGGCTCCCCCGGGATCTGAGAGCATGTACGTGCTCGTTCCCGTAGCGAACCAGCAGTCCGGCATCGACTGGTCCGAAATTCGGGAGCGGTTCGCCGATACCATCATCGACTATCTCGAGGAGTGGGGCTTGGAAGATCTGCGCGAACAGATCGAGGTCCAGCACGTATTCACGCCTGAGGACTTCGAGTCAGAGCTGAACGCGACGTGGGGCAACGCCTTTGCGATCGAACCCAAGTTCACGCAGACAGCGTGGTTCCGCCCACAGAATCGTAGTGAGGACGTGAAGTCACTCTACCTCGTCGGAGGTGGGACCCACCCTGGGGCAGGTGTGCCGGGCGTTCTTCTCAGCGCCGAGACGACATTCGGGTGCATCGCCGAAGACTGGGGACTTCCCGCTCAATGGGACTGGGCCGAGCCCGGCCGCGCGGCGATGGCTGGAGCTGAATCCCCCTGAGTTATCCTCTCAGGACGATAGGCGACCTGGCCGAGGGGTAGAAGTCGTCGAAAAGAAGGGAATGGAGGGAGGTCGAAGACCTCGATTCCTTCTCCACCCATGAGGGGACACCGTAGTTCTTGGGGTCGCTCTGGGCAGCCTATGCAAATGGGTTAACATGCGTCGGTTACCGCCGAGGTCGCGATGTTCCGGCCGAGATGACAAGACTGGCCGCGAGCGGTATTCGGGCGACCCATGCGATGGTGCGGATCCAGTTGGTGGCCACGAGCCGCCTGTGAGCCTGCGTGTCGAACCCTCACCCGAGCGCCGTGTGGGCGGGCACCTGATGTAGTGCAGTCGAAGCCCAGATCATCACCAAAAGGCTAACGCCAAGGTTCGTAACTTGACGTCCTTCGACTCATCCAACACTCACCAGTGGAGCCAGCCAGGATCGAACTGGCGACCTCCTGCTTGCAAAGCGGAGCCAGCAGTAGCCGATTTCCGACAAGAAACCGTGTAAACCCAAGGCGGGGAACACGATCTACCGTTCTTGCCGGAAGACGATGTCGGAATTTTCCGGGCTGCAAAGGCTCAAAAACGAGCCCAATGGACACATGAATGGGCCCCCAAACACCCCTGCGCCCATGGCACGAGGAGGCAGTTCTGGGCCCAACTACCCTCGCCAAGGCCCATGCCAATGGACACAAAGAGGCCCAAAGGACTTCGTGGAGTCGATACGGTCCCAACCGCTCCGGTATGTCCTGCGGCTGATCCGACATCGCGACCTCACGCAGACGTGTCTCAGTCGTGACCGGATACGACTCCGTCTCTAATTAATGGTCCTACCCGCGGTCCCAGAACTGTGCGCGACCTCTGGCTGGATCAGAGATCACGTGTAGTCGAAGACATGCCCCTTCTGACCGAGCAGGAGGGCGGCCGTCGATGTACCCCTTCTCCGCTACCTGTTCACCCACACAAGCGTGATCGAGCGCATCGGCGGAAAAGTCACAGGGCGACGACACCTAATTCGGAAGCATTAGGGGTCAGTCCAGGTGACCCACACTCAAGAGGCAAAGCATGTGGGGGATCGCCCCGGTTGATTGAACCGGCGCAGTCCCGTGACGACCTGTCTTGGTAGGATCGCCTTGGCCAATCCAGCTATACGAGGTCAGTAGCAACCGCTTGTTAAAAAGCACCTACTCAAGCGCCAAGAATCAGAGCGGCATTTCCTGGGTTTCAGCGCCAGTGAGGAATTTTAGAGAGGCCCCGGAGGCCGCAGGGGTGCCCAGTTGAGAGGGCTCTAGCCCCTCACAAGACCATCCTCGTCCGTAGCATGCGAAGTCGAACCTTCGATGGGCAGCAAGCTGAAGTTCAGATCGCTTGCAGCATCCTCAATACGATGATCCGGCTCGGGATGCCCGACATCTATCGAGTCAGGTGAGCCTACGGCCCCGGGGGTACCGGGGATCCGTCGTGACTTCAGAGCCATGCACCAACGCCCCTCGAGTGCTATCGACCACCTTCTTCCCGCTCAGGTTCAGTCCTCCCCACTGAAACCCGCAACTCAGGCTTCAGGGACGCAGGGATGGCAGCTGCTGGTTAATCCTGAGGCGAGCGTGGGGCTGCGCGCGATCGTCTAATCCTTTCTAGCACCTGCTTCGCGACGTTCATACCACTCAGGAGCGCTTCTTCGACGCGCCCTCCCATACACCAGTCACCGCAGACCCCTATCCCTACTGCATCATCGTATGACCACCCAACTCCAAGGGGTTTCCCTGCAAGGGCGTAGCCCCAGCGATGGGCCCGTTCGAAGATCGGCGAGGGTAGGGTGCCGAATCGGTTCCGTAACGTATCCAGCATGAGGCGTGGTACCTCTGAGCGGGCGACCTCCCAATGTCGGCGGGTCCACTCCGGCGTGGCGTGGAGGACCCAGGATTCGGATTTCGGCCGACCGGGCTTGCTCGAGTCGCGGGCGATCCACGAGAGAGGCCCCTCGGTGATGAATGCACCGTCGAAGCCGAGCTGGAGCGGCTCATCAAAGGCGAGCATCACGGCCCAGCAGGGGGCGACATGGATGCGCCCTACCTGTTCCTGCAGCGCGGGAGCCCCCGAGAGCAGTGGCACCGCCTGAGCCGGCGGAACCGCGACGACCACGCTTTGGAATTCGCCCCTGAGCGCGGCCTCGGTATCGAGGAACTTCCAACCGCTCCTGCTTGCATCAACCTTCTCGATGCGGACGAGGGTTTGGACGTCGAGGGTCGACGCGAGATGAAGCGCGAGATTGATCATGCCCGGGACCCCGACGTATCGGGTCGCCTCCTTGGCAGGTGACATTGCCTCTCCTTCGATCCGCACTAGCCGACCACCCCACTCCTGAACAAGGCCCTCGCGGAGCCAACCCTGGAGGTGAGGGTCGAGCGCTTCGTCTCGGACGGTGAAGAACTGCGCTCCGTGATCGAATCGATAGTCACTGTGCTCTCGGGTGTTAGCGCGTCCACCGACTCGCCGGCCTTTGTCGAAGACGACAACATCGAGGCCGGCGAGTTGAAGTGTGCGGGCGGCCATGAGGCCAGATAGTCCCGCGCCGATCACTCCGACGCGGTGGGTCATGCCGAGCGAACAGTGCTGAGTCCCCCGTCGACGCCGAGCGTCTGTCCCGTGACCCAGCCGGCGTCGTCCGACAGGAGCCAGCGAATCGACTCGGCGACCTCCTCTGCCGTGCCCAGGCGACCAAGAGCGTGCATCGCTTCCGAAGACGACCGGGCGGCGTTGCTGCTCGTGATTCGGGCCGTGAGTGGGGTGTCGACCAGGCCGGGGGCCACGGCGTTCACTCGAATCCCTGCTCGACCGTACGTCGCGGCGGCAGAGCGGACGAGCGCGTCGACGCCACCCTTAGCGGCGGCGATCGCTTCGTGGTTCGGAAGCCCGATTGATGCCGCGGCCGTCGAGACGAATACCACACTTCCTCGCTTCGCTTTCATCATGGGTCGGGCGATAGCACGCAGAGCGGCGAAGGCGCTCGTCAGGTTGGTGTGAAGCGTAGTCAGCCACTCGTCGGGCCTCGTCATGTGAGCAGGCTTGAGCATCAGGCTTCCCACGCACAAGGCCATTCCGTCAATCTGTTGAAAGCGATCCATCGTCGAACTCACGGTGGCGTCGACGGCGGCGAAGTCGGTCGTGTCGGCAACAACGGAGAAGGCGTTGAGCTGGTCGGCCAGGGCGCCGAGGCGTTCCGGGTCTCGACCCGAGAGAGCGAGTCGGGCACCCTGTGCGTGAAGAGTGCGTGCAAGCGCGGAGCCGATACCGCCGTAGGCGCCGAAAATCAGGTAGGTCGGTGGGGATGTACTCATCTATTTGTTAATCCGATTGGAGAGATCAGTCATACGGCCCCGAGGGGGAGCCGTGGGAAGAGTCATCGACCCTCAAGGATCGCCTCGGCGGCTCGCCGGCCTGAACGGAGTGCGCCCTGAATCGAGCCGAATTCCGTGTAGTCTCCGGCCACGATGATGCCACCGCGACGCCTCGCGGAATCCTGTTGCTGGAGGCTCCCGGCGGGGTGGCGGGGCAGGGCGTGCGGGACCCTATAGGTCTTGAGGTGCTGCCAACTCGAGACCATAGGACCGAACCAGCGGGCCAACTGACCAGATGCGGCAGTGGGGAAGGACATCGGGTCGTCGGCAGCCCCGTCGACACCGGACACAGCGACGAGGTGGGCGCCGGCGGGCGCGTACTCGGGTGCCACATTACTCATGACCGCGATGTGATTTGCAGGTCCGGTACCTTCGCCGTCCAGGACCAGAACGGGCTCTGCAGTCGGAGCCTCCTCTGCGGCAAAGTAGGACGTGACGGTCGCCTTGAACGCTGGAGCGGGCGTGCCGAGCAGCGTGGACGCTGAGGCTCCGTCGAGCGCCACCACGACGTGTTGGGCCGAGACCGTCTGCCCTCCCTCGGTCGATACCTGAGTCGCCGACGCAGCTTGAACTGTCGTGCCGAGCGAGATGCGCTCGTTCAGCGTCGAGGCCATCTGCTCCGGCAGACGCTGCATGCCCTCTGCGGGCACGGCCGCTTCACCGATCGCGAAACACCGAAAATAGTAGCGAAACAGACTCGCCGACGTCTCGAGAGGTCGTTCGAGGAAGACTCCACCGAGAAACGGCCGGAAGAAGGTGTCGATGAATTCCGCCGAGAAGCCGAGCGACTCGAGCTCATCCTGTGTCGAACGGTCGGGTTCGCTGAAGCAATCGCCTGCTGGTGCGCTGGTGAGTCGACGCCGGAGTTTTGCGACCCTCAGCTTGTCTGCGAGTGACCCGACCTTGGCGCTCAACGAGGCCATGGCACTCGCCGGGTCGCGGTAGGGATCTCCCATCTTCTCGAGGCTCCTACCGTTCCAGATCAGACTCCCTGCCTTGAAGGCTCTCAAGTCGAGTTGCGGCAGGTCGATCTGTGCTTGCACCTCCTCATAGGCGGTCAGAAGTACCTGGAACCCACGATCGAGCCTGAAGCCATCGACCTCGTCAGTTCGGATTCGTCCGCCGACGGCATCCGACGCCTCTACGACGTGGACGTCCAAGCCTGCCTGCTCGAGAAAGAGCGCGCAGGAGAGACCGGACAAGCCTGCCCCGACGACAACAACCTCGGCCGACGAGGGGAGTGGAGCACCGCGCATTAAAAACCCCCGGGTCGTTCATGAACGTTCATGTATCTCGGGCGGCGTGATCGCGCACCGATGCGGGTTGTCTCTGGCCCGCGAACCCCGCTGAGTTCGTTGGAGTTGAGCGGTTCCTGGCCGCGATCAAGACGACGGCGAACCTCCAATAACCAAGGCATCGAGAATTATGCTGCGAGATTTTTCACCCAGAGTCTCAGGCACATTTTTGATCCCTCTTACTTTAACTGTTTTTGACGGTACCGAATCCGAGACTGGTGGAGGAAAGTAGTTAGGAGGGCAAAGCTCGGGTCGAAGCCCGGTAGATGCGGTCGCGAACGAAACGCAAGAAGCCACGTTCGAGAACGTCCTCGTCGCGATGGAGCGCTCTGGTCGAGTACTCAACCGCGTCTCGGCAGTCTTCTCACTCCCACGGCTAGGAAATTCAATGGGCCAAATGAGGTGAGAGGCGAGCGGGGACAGGGTGAGGCATGGGATGCGGAGGATGGGGTTGCGGGGTTGGCCTGAAAGCAGCCCGAGCGGAGGCGCGGACAGTGCTGAGATGTGGGAGGGGGACGAGGAGATGTCGATATGGGCGGAAGCGAGCGGCCGGGTGGCCGAGGCTGTTCGGACAGACTGGAGGCGGGCGGCTCAGTCGTCGAAGTCGGCGGGCAACGACGGGTCGAACATAAAGTTTGGGATCGACTCGGCCTGGGTAGGATCGAAGGCCGGGGTCTGGTCGAGGAGGAAGTCTCCTTGGGGCGG
>JAQWPM010000029.1 GCA_029245345.1 Longimicrobiales bacterium | reverse complement strand
CGGGGCTGGGCTTCGGCCCTGAGCTCAGCGGCTGGGCAGGGGGTATCTCGGCTTCGGGTCTGCCGATGTGGATGACGGAAGCGCGGAGCTTGGCATTCGGCGCGAGTACCCCATGGTATCGGTGGCGATGGAGGCGTGGCGCTGGACCTGCTGGCGGTCGAGGTCGACGGCATTTGAGCGAGGTCGCGAGCTTCTTGCGCGACTTGCCCCTTCATCCGCTAGTCGACTCCGCGAGCCACGAAGGCAACTTTGAACGTTAGGTGAAATCTGAGACCCTGGCGTGCATCGTTTGCCGTGGAATACCACGAAGGGACCTGCATCCCGACAGACGACGGGCCCCACGTGTGCGTGATCCGGGCGTGGCTATGACGACGACGATACCGTCACGGACATCAACGGCCCCCGGAATGCGTCAGGGAACCCAGTCTGCGCTCGCGGGTGACAGTCCAAGGCCGTCCCGTACTTGATGACTCTGGGGCGCCTTGGTTTCTTCGGTCCGGTCACACCCAGACTGTGAAATGACAAAAAAGACTTCGACCAGGCATCTCGGATTGCGATTCGCATTCCTACTCCTGGCGCTTCTACAGGTGGTGGGTCCGGTCTCGTACCAGACCGCCGACCTGATGCTGGAGGCGCAGGGGCTTGCTACGCCCCTGCACGTCGAAGGTGAGGGCAACGAAGAATGCGCACTGCGTCACGACGACGTGATGTGCCAGACGGTGCGGTCGCTGGCCGATGCCGTCCATTCGCGCGTCGCTACTCCAGGCGCAGTCGCAACAGCAGTACCACCGCTGATCCAAGTCAGGCTTTCGGAGCTTCCCGCTTTTGGTCGGGTCGAGCTCGGAGCCGTAGGCTCGAGGGCTCCACCCCTCGCCTGATCCTGCCGGGACGTCCGTTCCCGGTGCCTTAGTTCGTTTGCCGACGCCCTAGCTCGCGCGCGCATCTCTGCGCAGCAGGCGCTGTTCGGAGCACCTGACCCCAAGGCTCGAGACCCGATCTCACGCCACATGGTTCGGCAGACGGAATACCCGTACCACGAGATAGCGCATGTCCGTACTCCTACAATCCAACCGACCTATAGCAACAGCGATCTCCACGCTGATAGTGCTCGCTGCAATGGCTCCACCAGGCGCCTATTCGCAAGAGCATGAGCGAGAGATCGAAGGCGTCGTGCGGGCCGCAGATACCAGTCGGCCACTCGCAGGCGTCCAGGTCTCTGTCCTCGGGGTCGTTCGCTTCGCGATTACCCACGGAGACGGATCGTTCCATGTGGCGGTCCCCGCTCAGGGCACCTACACGGTCAGAGCCGAGCGCCTCGGGTACGCGACGCTGGAGCGTGAGGTGGCGGTCGGTTCGTCGGCATCGATCGTAATCCTGGAGCTATCCGAGTCGGCGCTCCAGTTGGACGGGCTCGTCATTACGGGCGCTCTGTCGGAGAGATCCGCGGACGACGCCCTCCGTCCTGTGAGTGTCCTCAACGCAGAGGAGCTCCAGAGGCGGCTGGGAACAACCGTTGCGGCCACGCTCTCTTCCGAACCCGGACTTTCGGTGACTACCATGGGTCCCGCCACGGCCCGCCCGGTGGTGCGCGGGCTGAGCGGAGACAGACTGCTCGTTCTGGAGGACGGTGCCCGAGTCGTGGACGTGTCGAATACAGGCTCGGACCACGCAACAGCGCTGGACCCGACCTCAGCGCGGCGCATTGAGGTCGTTCGCGGCCCCGGCGCGATCCTATACGGCAGCAACGCTCTTGGCGGAGTGATCAACGTCATCCGGGACGAGATCCCTTCCCAGGTGCCGCATCACCCCACGGGTTCCGTGACGCTCCAAGGCCGTTCAGTGAACGGCGGGGGTAATGCGGCCGCCCAGATCCAAATCCCACTCAACGAGCACGTGCCCCTCCGTGCGGAGGTCTCTGTCCGCAGTGCAGGCGATCTCGCCACACCGCTGGGCCACCTCCTGAACACCGGCCTCGACTCGTGGAATGTGGGCGTCGGCACTTCGTGGGTAGGCGACCGAGGCTTCATTGGTGCTTCCCTTCTCGCGTTCCGCAACGACTACGGAATCCCGGGCGGCTTCGTGGGTGGGCATGCGGACGGAGTGCGGATCGAGTCGGAGCGCAACAGCGCGAAACTCCGTGCGCAACTTCGGCCCGAACAGAGCCTCTTCAGCTCGATTCAAGCGGACGCCTCCTACACCTACTTCAAGAACACCGAAATCGAGCCGCCCGACATCCTTGGCACTCTGTTCGAACGGGAGACCGCGAGCTTCGATGTCCTTGCCCGGCACGACGCCTGGGGACCGTTCTCTGCAGGAGCCGTCGGCGGACGTGCCGCTTGGGAGTCCTTCGGCTTTGCGGGGGGCCTCTTCACCCCGGACTCAGAACGGTTGAGCGGGGGCGTCTTCGCGTTCCAAGAAGTCGATGTCGAGCCGGTTCGACTCGAGGTCGGTGTTCGGTATGACCGAATCCAAACCAAGCCTCTGCGACCCGATCCTGATTCGGATATCGGAAACGTGCGTACTCGAGGCTTCGGTGCGTTTTCCGGGTCGATCGGCATGCTCGTGAACGCGGCAGACGGCCTGACACTGGGTGCAAGCGTTTCGCGCGCCTTCCGCACCCCAGACGTAAACGAGCTCTTTTCCGAAGGTCCCCACCTGGCCGCGTACTCCTTCGAGGTCGGCAACCCGTCCCTGAACGAAGAAGTGGGGACCGGGTTCGACGTCTTCGCACGTGTGCACTCCGACCGGGTTCACGCGGAGCTGACTGGTTTCCTGAACGAAATCTCAGGCTTCGTGTTCGGACGCGAGACAGGCGAGCTCAGCCGCACCCGCCTCCCCATCTATCAGTTCTTTGGCGAGGATGCGCGCTTCGTTGGCTTCGAGGGCGGACTCGACTGGGTCGTCGCGGGAGCCCTGAAGGTCGAAAGCACGCTTTCCTATGTGCGCGGCACGATCAGAGGCACGGACGAACCGCTTCCCCTTATCCCGCCCCTGCAGATCCACGGCGCCCTCGCGTATGAGCCATCCGACTGGTTCGCTCGGGCCGAGGTCAAGGCGGTGGAGGAGCAGGATCGAGTCGGCGAGTTCGAGACTCGAACCGATGGATACACGGTCTTCGATCTGTCCGGCGGAGTCCGCATGACCGTGGGCGGAAGGCTCAACACGATTACGGCGACGCTCAACAACGTCACCAACGAGGAATACCGCAACCATCTGTCGCGGGTGAAGGAGATCATGCCCGAGGCCGGTCGCGGAGTAACGCTTACCTACCGGATCGTCTTCTAAGCCGGCGAGAAGACGAAGCCCGTGACCACGATCGCCGGCATCCCAATGTGGAGTAGAGACATGATTAGGACTGAGAGGTTCGCATTTCGGCGGTTTGCTTTTGCTACGGCTTTGATGTTGGCCGCGGCCGCGTGCGGAGATGATGGGACGGGACTCGACGATGATGACCACGGAGAAGAGGTCGAGGGCGTTCAACTCGTACTCAACGGCCAGACGATCGCAACGTACGACGGCGACGCGGGCTCGTGGACCGGCGAAATGGAGGTCGATGTAGGCACGGAGACGGCTCACATTTCAGTGGTCTTTGTGGACCACGACGGTCACCCAGTGACCTTGGATTCCGATATGTACCTCGAGGTCGATGTCACTAACGAAGCCATAGCGGAGTTCGAGCAAGACACGCCGGGCGAGTTCGGTGGCCACCTACACGGGGTGTCCGTGGGGGAGACGGACGTGGTGTTCAAGCTGATGCACGGGTCCGTCGGCTCCGGGCATCCGGACTTCGTCACCGCTGCGGTGCACGCGCACGTGGAGGGCTGAGCCCTCTCAGGCTTCACATCGGGTTTTGGGGGGAGGGCCTTCGGGCTCTTCCTCTGGCTCGAACGGATAGGAAATTCAATGGGCCAAATGAGGTGTTCAGCGAGCGGGGACGGGGTGAGGCATGGGACGCGGAGCATGGGTTTGCGGGGTTGGCCTGAAAGCAGCCCGAGCGGAGGCGCGGACAGTGCTGAGACGTGGGAGGGGGACGAGGCGATGTCGATATGGGCGGAAGGGAGAGGCCGGGTGGCCGAGGGTGTTCGGACAGACTGGAGGCGGGCGGCTCAGTCGTCGAAGTCGGCGGGCAACGACGGGTCGAACATAAAGTCTGGGATCGACTCGGCCTGGGTAGGATCGAAGGCCGGGGTCTGGTCGAGGAGGAAGTCTCCTTGGGGCGGCCCACGGGCGGGCGAGATCG
>JAQWPM010000028.1 GCA_029245345.1 Longimicrobiales bacterium | reverse complement strand
ATCCATTCGTTGAGCGCGACGATCTTTGGGCCCGGCTCCAAGCCGGGTCGCCAACGGTAATCAGACGCTGGAAGGACTGAGCTAAGTACCACGTTGATCGCGTTCGCTCGGGCTAGTTCCACCATTGAGGCGAGGTTGTCTTGGATCATGGCCTGTGTCGACGGACCCGTGTTCCCAGCGATATCGTTGGTTCCTGCCAGGATAACCACAACCGCGGGCTCCAACGCGATCACATCCTGGCGAAATCGCACCAACATCTGTGGCGTCGTCTGCCCGCTAATGCCTCGGCCTACGTAAGGTTTGCCAGGAAACATCTGAGCGAAGTGCGATGCCCACGCGTCTGTGATGGAATTGCCGTAGAACACGACCCGGTCCTCACCGGCCAAGGGGAGACCGAGCTGCTCATTTGCCTCGCGGTACCGTGTCAGCGACCCCCAGTCTTCTGCCTGCCCGGCCAGCGGTGCAGTAGCGGACAAGCAGGCAACAGTCGCAAAAAACATGGGCAATCTCATCCCGCCTCCGCATGCGATGGGTGAAGTCCGGAAAAGAGGCTACCGAACGTCTCGCGATTCTGCCGCACGGCCGGCCAGATGACGAGCGTGTAGCGCTCCCATCTTATGCCTTCCGTGTCAGTAGCAATCACTCGATAAATATCGCGCTCCACAGGGTGGGTCTACTCGTGCCCCTGGATGAATCTGAGCATTAGGTCACCGATCTCATCGTCTGGGACCGCCTGATCTCGGGGCTGCTGCGAGCGCCGCAGCGGGTGACCGCCGCGGCGCTCGCCCCACTCGTAAGTGGGCCCGCCAGGACTTGAACCTGGGACCTACCGATTATGAGTCGGCTGCTCTAACCAACTGAGCTACGGGCCCGCGGCGCGAAAGATACACTCAGCAGCGCCGAGCGGCAGGCCCCATCACTGGATCTTCGGCTAGGGCTCGCTAGCTTCATTCACCAGCGCCATCCGTTCCGGATAGCGCAAATGCGTGCACATGAGAGCGCCCTATGAAAGTGCTCGTGTTGGGTGCGGGCCAAGTGGGATTCCACCTCGCCAAGCGCCTGTCCGAAGAAAATCAGGACGTCGTCCTGATCGAGTCGGATCCTGAACGAGCGGAATTCGCTTCGCAGCAACTCGATGTGCTCACAGTTGTTGGGAATGGCGCCTCCTTGCCGGTATTAGAAGAAGCCGGCATCAAAGACGCATTAATGCTGTTGTCCGTCACCAGCAAAGACGAAGTAAATCTCATCGCGTCTATGGCCGCCAAGCGCCTTGGCGTTCAGGTCGCGGTCGCCCGGATCTCAAACCCCGAGTATTACGGCCAAGGCTCTGTGCTCTCTCAAGAGCAAATGGGGATCGACCTCATGATCAACCCAGAGCGGGAGTGCGCCCGAGAGACATTCGACCTTCTGCGAAGCGAGATCGCCACAGACGTAGTGCCTTTCGCCGACGGTCGGGTTCAACTCGTGGGGCTCAGAATCAATGACGGCGCGCCTGTGGTCGGCAAGAGTATGGCAGAACTCACCGATAGTTTGCACGGCCATCATTACGCCACAGTAGCCATCGAGCGAGACGGCAAGACGCGTATCCCCCGAGCCGACTCACAAATCGAAGCGGGGGACCAGCTCTACATCCTCTCCCCTACGGCCGAAATTCAAGACATCGCGCCGCTGGCTGGCTACAAACATTCAGAGCTTCGGCGGGTCATGATCGCAGGGGGTAGCAGAGAGGGCGCCTACCTCGCGGAGATCCTCCAAGAGCACGGAATCGAATGCACGATTCTGGACCGAGATCGCCGCCGATGTCTCGAACTCGCGGAACAACTGCCCCGGGCGCTCGTGCTCCACGGGGACGCGACCGACCTCGAGCTTCTGGAAATGGAGGGCGTGGCAGGCATCGATGGCTTCGTTGCCGCCACCAATTACGACGAGACAAACCTTCTGTCGAGCCTGCTGGCCAAGACGGCAGGCGCTCAGAAGGTGGTGAGCCTCGTTCACAAGTTCGAGTATCTGAGGCTCGTACCGAAAGTAGGTGTCGACGCTTCAGTCTCGCCGCGAATGTCGACCGTCAACGCCATCCTGCGGTATGTGCGGCGCGGACGAGTCGTGACGGTCGGCGGACTGACGGGCACGGACGCCGAGGCCATTGAATTCGCGGTGGACGAGGACTCCATGATCGCGGGAAAAACCTTGAAGGAGGTCCACTTCCCCAAGGACGCCGTGATCGGGACGATCATTCGAGGAGATGACATCATCATCCCGCGGGGTGACGACCAAATTTTGCCCGGTGACGACGTCATCGTCTTCACCCTGCCGGCTGCGGTCTCCGAGGTCGAGCAGCTCTTCGACTGATGTCCCTCTCACGCGTAATCAACGTCATCGGGCTTCTTCAGGTCTTCGTTGCCCTGTCCATGATGCTCGCGGCCGGTGTGGCCTTCATATACGGCGACGGGGACTTCCAAGGCATCCTGTTCGCGGCCGTCCTCACCTTCTTCGTGAGTGGTGCGGTATACCGCGTCACCATGTTTGAGGGTGCCGTTACGGCGCGGGAAGGCTTCGCAATCGTGACACTGGCCTGGGCCGCGACGGCGGCGTCCGGGGCCCTTCCTTACCTCCTTACGGGCGCGTTGGAGTCACCGGTTGCCGCCTTCTTCGAGGCGATGTCCGGGTTCACAACGACGGGTGCCACCGTCTTCACCGAAATCGAAGCATTGCCACACGGCATCCTGTTCTGGCGGTCGCTCACGCAATGGTTGGGCGGAATGGGGATCATTGTGCTCGTGATTGCGGTGCTCCCATACCTCGGTGTCGGGGGCATGCAGCTCTTCAAGGCGGAGGTGCCGGGTCCCACGCCCGAGCGCCTACGCCCGCGCATCACACAAACGGCGAAACTGCTTTGGCTGGTCTACGTCGGACTGACGGTGGCGGAGACCGGGCTCTATCTACTCGGCGGCATGTCCCTCTTCGACGCCGTAAATCACAGCTTCACGACACTCGCGACGGGCGGCTTCAGTACCAAGAATGCTTCGATCGCGGGGTTCGACTCAAGTTACATCCATTGGGTAACGATCATCTTCATGTACCTGGCCGGCGTGAATTTCTCGCTCCATTTTCGCGCCGCCACAGGTCGTCCGATCTACTTCAAGGATCAGGAGTGGCGCTTCTACACGTACATCGTCGTGTTGTCGGCGGCGGCGATCGCCGTGGTGAACTTCACGTCGGGCGCATATTCGGGCGCCGAGCTCGCCATTCGGGATGCGCTCTTTCAGGCGACTGCGATCATCACGACGACCGGCTTCGTGAGTGCTGATTACGAGGTCTGGGTACCCGGCGCTCAGCTGACGCTGTTCGCGCTCTTCTTCGTGGGCGGTATGGCCGGCTCGACCGGGGGTGGCATCAAGACGATTCGTGTCATGCTTCTCCTCAAGCAGACCGCGAATGAAATCCGCCGTCATCTTCATCCGAAAGCGATTTTGTTGACTCGAGTGGGGACCAAGGCAGTCAAGCAGGACGTCCTCGCGAATGTGACGGGATTCGTGATCCTGTATCTCCTACTCTGCCTGCTCGGAGCGATCGTCCTCGGCTTCATGGGCATGGACCTGGTGACGGCTCTGAGCGCCAGTATCGCAACGGTTGGCAACGTCGGCCCTGGATTCGGAGGTGTCGGGGCAACTGACAACTACGGGTGGATGTCCGGGCCGGCCCTTGGAGTCCTGTCGTTCTTCATGCTGGTCGGACGGCTTGAGATCTACACGGTCTTACTTCTGTTCCACCCGGAAATGTGGAAGTCACGAAAGTCCTTCCACTAGCGGTCGTCGAGTTCTACTTGGTCCCGTAGAGCCGGTCCCCAGCATCGCCCAAGCCAGGGACGATGTACCCGAGTTCGTTTAGCTTCCGATCGAGCGCCGCCGCGAAGATCGACACATCAGGATGGGCCTCCAGCAAGGCACGCACTCCTTCAGGAGCCGCGACCAAGCACATGAGCGTGATTTTCCTCACTCCTCGGCGCTTGAGTCCATCGATCGCCGCAGCAGCGGAGCCGCCTGTGGCGAGCATGGGATCGACCACGAGGAAGCGGCGCTCTTCGGGATGTTCCGGGATCTTGAAGTAGTACTCGTCGGGCTGAAGCGACTCCTCGTCGCGGGCCATCCCCACGTGACCCACGCGGGCACTCGGGAGGAGCCTCAGAACTCCCTCCACCATGCCTAATCCTGCCCTAAGTACCGGCACGATTACCAACTTTCCCCCGGCTAGGCGAGACCCGACCATCTGCTCGAGCGGGGTCTGAACGTCTGTGGGTTCTTCTGCGAGGTCTCGTGTGGCTTCATACGCCATCAACGTCGAAATCTCGTCCACAAGCTCCCGGAACAGTTTCACCGGGGTATCGACAGAGCGCAGCAGGCCGAGCTTATGCCGAATGAGCGGGTGGTCTACGACGGTCAGGTTAGGCAGCTCGGACATGGTCACCTCTTGATGCGTTCGCCTTTGTCCTCGTAGCGGAAGATCCACGCCCCGAGTCTACCCGACTGGATCCTCCCGGCAAAGTCTCCGTTGGTCGCCGAGTCGAGCGTGGTCTTACCTATTGGGGGCGAAAACCTCTCGCGGACCACGTTCTCTGCGATCACGTCAGGCGTGACGAACTCCATGAGCCCGAGCGCGGTCAAGGCTTCGAAATCCGGAAATCTGAGCAAGCCGTTCTCCCCGACGCCGACGTGCGCCCGACTGTTCCTTACGAAGCGAGCCGAGCACGCTTCGCTCGGGGCGATCTTCCATCACGGGCCGGGTGACCGCGAGTTCCATCAGTCCGGCACTCCCCAGAGTCAGAACGATCTTGTCTCGAAGATCCATCGACCTGTGCGCTCTATTTTAGACTGGACAAGTCCAGTAGGCTCTCGATTTCAAACGCACTCAACTTACGCCACTCACCACTGGCGAGGCGCTCCAACCGCACGCGTCCGAACCTCGTTCTCACCAAACGTTGGACGCCGAAATTTACGGCCAACAACATGCGGCGGACTTCCCGCTTCCGGCCTTCCGTGAGCACCAGCGCCAACGTCGTATCCAACTCACCTCGCTCCACAACTCGGACCGATTTTGGGCGAGCCGGACCGTCGTCGAGCTCCACGCCACGCCGGAGTCGGTTCACTGCGGCCTCGTCCATCACACCCGCAACCACGACTGAATACTCCCTCTCGACCTCACGACCGGGGTGCAGCAAGCCGTTGGCGGCATCTCCGTCGTTCGTGAGGAGGAGAAGACCTTCTGTCGGACGGTCCAAGCGCCCCACATAGCGCAGCGCGGAGAACTCATCGGGAAGGACATCGTAGATCGTCCTCCCTCCGTGTGGGTCGCTTCGCGTCGTAAGCACCCCGACCGGCTTATGAAACGCGATCCATTTCTTGGCTTGGATTTCAACCACGACCCCATCCACAGCGACCACGTCCCTTCCCGCGACCACTCGAGTACCGAGTTCGGTAGTCACTTCCCCGTTTACGGAGACGCGTCCGGCCGCCATGAGACGCTCGGCCTCTCGCCGAGATGCACGACCGGCCCTAGAAAGATACTTCTGAACCCGGATCTCTTCAGTCACCCGCCGACTCAGTAAGAGGCGTCGGGGGCACTAGTGGCCTCTTCGTCGTCGGGCTCTTCGTCGATTACCGGCTCTTCGACGTCAGCTGACTCTTCTTCACCCTCGGACGACTCTTCGACGTCCGCGTCGACAGCGGCCGCCGTTTCGGCATCTCCAGCCTCAACGACGGCTTCGCCTTCCGCATCGGCACCCGCGCCCTGGGCGAGGCCTTCCTCGGCATCACCCTCTTCACTTTCACCCAACGCCAGGGTGACCTGTGCCTCTTCCTCGGCGTCCTCACCATCGGTGCCCAAGGGCAGTCGGTCGCGAAGGATGATCGGGAGCTCTTCCGGCCGCGGCAGGTCTTCCAGAGAACGGAATCCAAAATGTTCGAGGAAGTGAGTTGTCGTCCCGTAGAGAAGCGGACGTCCCAGCCCTTCTGAACGGCCGACAATGTCGATCAAGTTTCGGTCCTGCAGTGTACGAATGACGCCTGACGCACCAACTCCACGGATGTACTCGATCTCAAGGCGACCCAATGGCTGTCGATACGCGATGATTGCCAACGTCTCGATCGAAGGTCCGGACAGACGCGTCGAGCGAGGGACGTTGTCGAATCGTTCCAAGTACGGCGCGAATTCCGATCGCGTCAGGATCTGGTACCCTTCCGCCACCTCCGTGAGCTCGAAGGCGCGCTGAGCATCGTCGTACTCCGCCCGCAACTCCTTCAGAGCGGTCTCGACCAGGTCTTCGTCCAGCTGAGAGTCCGCGCGAGCAATCTCGTCAGGGGTAAGCGGAGCGTCGGAAGCGAAGAGGACAGCTTCCACAATCTGTGAAGCGTTCAAGCGTCGACTCCTTCTTCGGGCTCGAGTTCAGTGGAGGGCTCGTCGGGAGCCCCGAAATCGTCGGCGAGTTCCTCAGGGAACGGCTCTTCTTGAGCCTCGTCGTTTCGCCGGTACATCCATAGTTCTTGGAAGGGCCGTGTCTGGCGCAAGAAAAGCACCCGGCGCCGAGTCAATTCAAGCCCTGCCAAGAAGGTCATGACGCCGTGCATCTTGTCCTGGAAACCAAACACGAGCTTGTTGAACTCGACTCGGGAGTTGTCCTTCAGGGTATCCAAGATGAGCACGACCTTCTCCTGCATGGAGACGGTACTTCGGTGCGAAATCTGGTGCACGCGTTCCGGCGTCGGCATCTCGACGAGAAGCGCCGTAGCAAAGACCTCATCCCAGCTGGTCTCCAGGGGCAGGTCCGTCTTCGCCGCCTTCGGGCGGGGAGGAATAAAACCCTTCCCGAATCTCCTGGCCCGATCCGCCTCAGCCACCCTCATTCGCTGCGAGATCTCCCGAATCTGCTCGTGCTCGAGGAGACGCCGGACGAGTTCGGCACGTGGATCCTCGTCCTCTTCGTCCATCGGCCGCGGCAGGAGCATCTGCGCTTTGATACGGATGAGGGTGGCAGCCATCTCCAAAAATTCGCCGGCGCCGTCGAGATCACTGACTTCCAGATCCTTGATAGCCCGCAAGAACTGCTTCGTGATCGTCGAGATCGGGATATCGAAAATATCGATATCCTGAGACCGAATGAGATGAAGAAGCAGGTCGAGCGGCCCCTGAAACCGATCGAACTCGACGAGGAAGAAATCCCCTCGTTCGGCCTTACCCTCAAGAACGGCAAGATTCACCTGGTCACATCCACAAACGAATGAACGAGTCCGCCAAGCCTAGAAAAAAAGTCACCGGCCACATCAGGTAACGAAACGCTCCCGGAGCAAAGAAAAAGAGTGCCATTAGGACCGGAATACCGTACCGGCCGGCTTGACGGTAGCGCAGTGCCGCGGCCTCGGGAAGCAAGTGAGCAACAACGTGCGAACCATCCAGGGGCGGCAACGGAATCAGGTTGAAGAAGGCCAGGACCAGGTTGATAAGAATCCCGTAGAACGCAGCTTGTCCCAGGAGGTCAGTCAACCCACCCAGAGGCCCTACCGTGGCATTGATCTTTACTACCACACCCGAGGCGATCGTCGCCAACACCGCAAGGACGAGGTTCGACACAATGCCGGCCATCGAAACTCGAATGTCACCCCATACCGGATCCCGGTAATTCCGAGGATCCACCGGAACCGGCTTTGCCCACCCGAACAAGAATCCGCTTCCACTAAAGTGCAGGAGCATGGGCACCAAGACCGACCCCATCACGTCGAGGTGGGGGATCGGATTGAGCGTGATGCGCCCGAGGCGGTCTGCGGTAAAGTCCCCTTCTCTACGCGCCTGCCATGCGTGAGCGACCTCATGCACAACGACGGAAAAGATGAGAACAACAATAAGGAGAATGGCTTCCATAGGTTGATAACTTAACCTCACTCCACCTGTTGATCCCACTGGCTGTCGTTTCTAGATTTGTGGGCTCGTAAGTAAACGAATCACAGCGCCCCGAGGGACGCATGCCGAACATCAAGAGCGCCAAAAAGCGGATGGTACTGAGTGCAGCAGCCCGGTTAAGGAACCGAGCTGAGCGCCGTAAGATCCGCACGGTCATCAAGAGGGTCCGCCAAGCCCCGAACGCTGAAGAGGGTCAGGCCAACCTTCGTGAAGCCGTCGCGCTTCTCGATCGCGCTGCGACGCGACGCCTGTTCCACCCCAATCGGGTGGCTCGGGTGAAAGGGCAACTCACACGACACGTGGGTTCGCTCTAACGACCCCCTTCGGGAACGAAAGAGGACCCGGGTGGCAACTGCCGCCCGGGTCCTTTTCTTATACCCCTACCCGATCAGCGTTCCCAGACGATCCGGCCCCCGACGATCGTATATGCAGGGCCGCCCTTGAGCGCCCAGCCATCGAACGGCGTATTGCGACTTTTTGAGACAAAGCTGGAGGCGTCCACCGTCCACTCAGCGCTCAGATCGAGGACCGACACGTCGGCGACCCCACCCGGGGCGAGTGTTCCACCTGGAAGGTTGAACGTCTTCGCAGGGTGACAGCTCATCCGCTCGATCATCGTAGGAAGATCGATGACACCCTCGTCCACGACGCGCGTCAGGATGATCCCTACCGCGGTTTCTAGCCCAACGATGCCATTCGGAGCCTCAGCGAACGGGGCCTCCTTCTCGTCGTAATGATGCGGAGCATGGTCGGTCGCGATGTGGTCTAATGAACCGTCCGCCAACCCGGCACGCACGGCCTCGACGTCCTCCGCCGTCCTGAGGGGCGGGTTCATCTTGGCCTCGGTCCGGTAACCCTCCACGGCTTCGTCGGTCAGCACGAGGTGATGCGGCGATGCTTCTGCCGTCACATGTACACCACGGGCCTTCGCCTGACGGATCGCGTCAACACCCCAGCGTGTGGAGACGTGCTGAAGATGGATGTGCCCCCCTGTAAGCTCCGCGAGGAGGAGATCGCGAATGATGTGGATGTCTTCGGAGGCGTTGGGCTTGCCGACAAGTCCCATTCGTGTGGACATGAGGCCTTCGTTCATCTGCCCTGCCGGAGACAGGCTCAGGTCTTCCGGGTGATCGGCGACGGGAATCCCAAACGACTGCGCGTATTCCAACGCGAGCCGCATGAGCCCCGACTTCATGATCGGTGAGCCGTCGTCCGTGATCGCGACTGCACCCGCGTCGATCATCTCTCCGACCGGAGCGAGGCGCTCCCCGGCTCGGTCGACCGAGATACAACCCGTCGGGTAGACCCGGGCGGCGCCCGCGCGCTTCCCTTCGGCTAGAACCCAACCCACGGATGCCGGGTCGTCGAGCGGTGGATCCGTGTTCGGCATCGCGCACACGGCCGTGAAGCCTCCTGCCGCCGCCGATCGCGCTCCTGTGGCGATCGTCTCTTTGTGTTCCCCCCCAGGCTCGCGAAGGTGCACATGCACGTCGATAAGCCCTGGTGTCACGAGGAGGCCCGTACAATCGATTGTGCGGGCGTCCTCTGAGGCACTTATGGCGTCCCCCACGGACACGATCAGTCCGTCCTTGAGGAGAACATCAAGCGTCCCGTCCATATCCTGTCTTGGATCGAGGACGCGGCCTCCCTTCAAGAGCGTGGTACCGCTCACGAGTCACCTCCCTGTTTCGCCGCTTCGGCGCTCTCAGGCTGGCCGCCAGCGAGCAGGTAGAGTACGGCCATCCGCACGGCAACGCCGTTGGTGACCTGGTTCAGAATTACGGAGTGGGGACCGTCCGCCACATCCGAATCGATCTCAACCCCGCGATTCATCGGACCTGGGTGCAAGATCAGTATCTCTCGAGGCGCTAGTTGTAGTCGCGCGCTGGTGACGCCCCAGATCCGGTTGTATTCCCGGAGACTCGGCACGTACCCGCCTTGCATACGCTCCAACTGAAGCCGGAGGATGTTGAGTACGTCGGCCCACTCAATCGCCTCCTCCACCCGTGTGAAGACCTTCACGCCTAAGCCCGCGATCTCATACGGCAACAGTGTCGGTGGCCCGCAGACCGCCACTTCGGCGCCGAGCTTCATCAGTCCGTGGATATTCGACCGAGCCACACGCGAGTGTAGTACGTCTCCGACGATGCACACCTTCAGGCCGTCGATCGGGCCTTTGTGGTCTCGTATGGTCAGAAGATCGAGCAATCCCTGCGTAGGGTGCTCATGCTGTCCATCACCCGCATTGATGACGTTGGACGGAATGCGCTCGCCGAGAAAGCGGGCTGCCCCCGAAGCGCCATGTCGCATAACGACCATGTCGATCCGCATGGCCTCGAGATTCCGAGCCGTGTCGACCAACGTTTCACCCTTGACGACCGAGGAGCCGCTCGAGGCGATATTGACCGTATCCGCACTGAGCCGCTTCTCTGCAAATTCGAACGACACTCGAGTCCGGGTAGACGCCTCGAAGAAGAGATTGACGATCGTCTTACCCCGTAGCACAGGGACCTTCTTGATGCGGCGTTCAGAGATTTCTTTGAACGGTTCGGCCGTGTCGAGAATCGAGAGGATCTGCTCGCGAGAAAGGGATTCGAGGCCGACGAGGTCTTTTCCGAGAGGAGAGACCGACGGATTCACGCTTCCTCCGATTCCAGGTGGATGATCTCGACGCCGAGGCGGTCGTCCAACTCCGGAACGAGCACTTCGACACGCTGATTGCGCAGGACCGGGACTTCCCGCCCCACGATGTCGGGCTGGATGGGCAGTTCCCGCCCGCCACGATCAACGACCACACATAGGCTGATGCGACTCGGCCTACCCCAGTCCGTCAATTCGTTGAGCGCTGCTCGAGTTGTCCGACCCGTGTACAGGACGTCATCGACAATCACGATATTCCTGTCGTCGACGCCCTCGGGCGGGAGTTTGGTCTCACCGATGACCGGCCTTGGACCGATCACCATGAGGTCGTCGCGGTACAGGGTGATGTCGAGCGATCCCGAGGAGATCGACACACCCTCGGCGCGCTGGATCTCTTCCCTGAGCAACTCACTGACGTGGACGCCGCGCCGATGAATGCCCATGAGCGTGAGGGCTTCCGTACCGCCATTCTTCTCCACAATTTCACGGGCCATACGGCCAATCGCCCTGCGGACGTCAGCCTCGTCCATCACGTGAATGCGGTTCTTCTCGGTCATACCCTGTCGGTACGGGGCGTGTCAGCCGCGCTAAGTTCGGCCTTCAACGCCTCCCGGTCAACGACCCCACTCGACAATCCAGCAAGCCCTGTCATCATCCCGTCGCAGTCCCCATGATTGCCGCCATTGATTCGGGCCGCGCAGGCCCTCTGAGCCCTTAACCTTGCCACTGCCCATGCGTCGCACGCTGCCAGCCGTTCTGCTCAGCCTCCTTTTCTTGCCGCTCGCATCGGGAGCGCAGGAGATCTCGGAACCGCCCACGGTGCTATTGAAGGGGATCCCCTTTCAGATGACGCTGCTTGCTGGCCCCGGAACGGGAGCCGTGGCCTACGAAATCCGTAATGCTGCGGGCGCAGTGATGTCCGTGGGGGCGGTACCCGCCTACGGCTCGATCGTCGTTGATGATCTCCTCGTCACATCCAAAGCCGACCTGCCCCTCACCGTGATGATCGGGGATACAACCCACGAGATGCCGGCGACGGTGACGTCTCCTTGGTACTCTCTTATGCCCCCGATCATCGCGATCGTGCTGGCTCTACTCTTCCGCGAGGTCATCACAGCGCTCTTCGCAGGGGTCTGGTTTGCTGCGCTCGCCGTCGCGGGGTTCAACCCAATCACTGCGACCTGGCGGCTGATCGACACGTTCGTTGTCCCAGCGTTGGCGGACTCCGCCCACATGTCGATCGCCGTATTCTCGCTATTACTTGGCGGCATGGTCGGCATCATTGCCAGGAATGGGGGGACTATGGGCATTGTCGAGGCAGTGACCCCATTCGCCAACACGAGTCGGCGCGGAAAACTCGCCACATGGGCGGCTGGCATGGCGATCTTCTTCGACGACTACGCCAACACGCTCATTGTCGGGAATACGATGCGGCCGATCACGGACCGCCTGAAGATCTCTCGTGAAAAGTTGGCCTACATTGTCGATTCCACAGCGGCCCCGGTTGCGGCCCTCGTCCCGATCTCCACTTGGGTCGGATACGAGATCACACTGATCGGCGACGGCCTCCGCATCGCGGCGGAGCAAAACCCGGCCAACGCTGAAATACTCCTCGCTGCCAATCCGTTTGCGATCTTCTTGCAGACGATCCCCTTCCTCTTCTACCCACTTCTTGCGGTGACCTTCGTCATCATGACGTCGGCGATGGACAAGGACTTCGGCCCCATGGCCGCAGCAGAGAAACGCGCCGCTGCGGGGAAAGGTCTGTATCGAGAGGGTGCGACCCTTGCCACGGACACTTCGTCCCATCTGATGGATGCGAAGGAGAACGTTGAGCATAGATGGTGGAATGCAGCGGTCCCCGTCCTAACCGTAATCCTCGTGGTCTTGGTCGGCCTTTATACCGATGGGCGAGCCAGCGAGGGGCCCGACGCCAACCTCATGGACGTGTTCGGCGCGGCAGATCCCTTCGCCACGCTCCTTTGGGGCTCGCTCGCAGGCTGCCTGGTCGCGATCGCGATGTCCGTAGGACAGGGCCTCCTCACCATGCAGGAGTCCCTCGACTCCTGGCTCGGCGGGATGAAGGCCATGATGATCGCCATGGTCATCTTGACGCTCGCCTGGTCCCTCGGTGCCGCTACGGAAGAGGTCGGCACAGCACAGTTCCTCTCACAATTGCTCTCGGACCGGGTCGCTCTCCAACTCATCCCTGTGATCGTGTTCATCACGTCCGCGGCAATGGCTTTCGCCACCGGCACTTCCTGGGGGACCATGGCCATCATGGTGCCGTTGGTTGTCCCACTGACGATCGCTCTTGGTGGGGCGGCAGTGCTTCCGGGGGGGCCGGAAGTGGCCATTCTGTTGGGCGCCACTGCATCGGTACTCGCCGGGGCGATCTTCGGGGATCACTGCTCGCCGATCTCCGACACAACCGTCCTTTCCTCTACAGCGTCGGCCTGTGACCACATGGACCATGTGCGGACGCAAATGCCCTACGCGCTCATTGTGGCCATGGTGGGGATGCTGTTGGGCAACATCGGAACCGCATACGGACTCCCGGCTTGGGCGGCACTACTGCTCGGCGTTTCTGTCCTCTTCGCCTTGCTGCACTTCAAGGGCGAGCGCGTGTCACGGGAGTCCTAGGACTCGCCGGCGGTCTCCTTTGGAAACCATGGCTTCGACCAAAGCAAGGCACCGTACGCCACCCACAGCCCCGTTAGGAGCACGCTGAGCGCCCACCCCAAGGGCTGGCCCTGTCCGCTCATCTGGTACTGTATGAGCGTGGGCGCGAGGACGGCCCCGAATCCGAAATTCGCCACGGCAATCGGTCGACCGTAGATGCCGCCGTATATGGCACCCCGGCCCATCCAGTTCAGAGCGGCGAAACCGATCAACCCCGCCGAGGCCATTTGCAGCGGGACCTCGTTCGCGGCTAGGGAGGAGAGACCCAAGAAGGGCCCGAGTTCCAGAGGCACGAAAAGAAGACCCACCCCCGTAACTCCGTAGATGGCGGCAGCTAGTGGAAAAAGGATCTTAGGATTCACGGTCTGCCTCCTCCGAACTTGGTGCGCCCCACGACTTCCAACAGCGTGGGCCCCTGCCCGTCATATCCATCACCCACGGCCCAGTCGTACGAGAAGAGCACCACACCGGCGGTCGCCTCTTCCCGAGCGATGTCGATCTTGGTGAGCGTACCCGCATGGGAATTCAGATATGCTCCCACACCTGCCCAAAGTCGGCCCTTTCCAGCCACGGCGACTCCCTCGCGGATCTGGGCTCTAAAGCGATCATCGTCCGTCGTGTACGCCATTGGCACCGCGACATCGAGAATCCCCTCCTCAAGCCAAGCGGGCCAATCCTGATATCGGTTACGGAAGGCGTCTTCCTGGTTCGAGAACACAGCCGCTGAAACCACCAACTCCGGTCGTCGCGCTTTGATTCCGTGGTAGACCCAACGTACAAGCTCTGTAACGTGCTTGCGGCGGAACTCGGCCCAGGGCTCGGAAAGCGCGTCCACGTAAGCTAGAGGGTCTCCTGCGTGCGCTGCGGCCAGCTCAGCGCGGAGTCCCGGTGACAACCGGGGAGTAACCCAACGGCGGAAACGTTCCAGGGCGCCACGCGAGTAGTCGAAGTCCCCAGACGGAAACCGGATGTAGTCAAAGTGGATGCCATCCAGGTCGTACCGAGAAGCCAAGTCCAGCCAGACCGACCGCACGCGTTCCTTCACCCGTGCGTCCGACGGGCTGGTATAAACGCCCTCCACCGTACCGGAGTTGTCCGCCGCGTACTTCCGGAGTCTCTCGACGAAGATGGGGTCCCAGGGGCTGACGTCGAACAGCTCTACTGAGAGCGCCCTCGGTACCGCCAACCACTCGGGATGGGCGCGCACGATGTGGCGCGAATCCCGCGGGGCGGGGCCCGCACCTCCCCACACCAAATGTGTATTCACCCAAGCGTGAACCGCTATTCCGCGCGCATGAGCCAGATCGATCGTGAGGGCCAACGGGTCGAACCCATCCGCTTCAGTGATGGTCTCTCCTCGCGGCTCCCAGCTAGACGAATAGAAGGCGTCCGCCCGTCCGCGGACCTGGACCAGGACGGTATTAAAACCCGCCTGATCCGCCTGCTCTACCATCGCAGTCACTTCGGCTGCGCTCGTCATCGTAGAACGGACAACCCACAGCGCTCTAACCTCTTCGAACGGCCGGGCCGGCTGCCCTGTCGGCACCTCCGGGCCTGAGATCGGCGTTACCTGGCGCGTGGGTAAATCGGTAACGGGCTCGGACGGTGGCGACGAGGGTCTGGGAGACGAGGGTCTGGGAGACGCCACCACAGCACAACCGGCCACGAAGAGAGCGAGCGGAATCGCCCGGGTCGCCCTCATTTGCGGCGCTCTCGAAAGAAGTTTCGAAGGAGATCTCCGGCTTCCTGTGCCAAGACGCCAGTCTTCAACTCACACCGGTGGTTGAGGCGCGGATCTTGAAGAAGGTTGCCCAGCGACCCAGCCATACCCGCCTTCGGATCCGCAGCCGCATATACGACCCGGGGCACACGAGCCAGAACGATCGCACCCGCACACATCGAACAGGGCTCGAGCGACACGTACAAGGTGGTCTCGAGGAGCCTCCAATCGCCCTGCTCGCGCGCGGCCGCACGGAGGACCACCACTTCCGCATGGGCCGTCGGGTCGGATGTGGTCACAGTGAGATTGTGCCCCTCAGCCACCATCTCCCCATCGCGGACGAGCACCGCTCCGACTGGGACCTCACCCTGGTCGGCCGCGACTTCGGCGAGTTCAAGAGCACGCCTCATCCAAAGTTCGTCGACGGGATCCACGGAACCAGGCTCCAAGGAAGATTCGGGACTCGACGGCCCTGCAGCCATCATGCAGCTATGGCTTAGTGCTGGGTCAGATTGACCGCGGAAGCTTCATCCATGCGGCGATAGGACGCAGTTACGCGTCCAATGAGTCCGACGTCTGCAGCGTCCTCCACGAGAGTCTGCTCACCACCCGGCTTGAGCGACTCGAGGCAGACACCTTTTCCGTTCCGCGTGAACCGATGATAGGCGGATGCCGTGCCAACCTTCGCAACTACGATGGCCCCGTCGTCAATCGACTCGATGTCGGCAGGCGACACGATGACGAAATCACCTTCGGTGATTCCGAGTACGGCCAAGTCGCTGGCTCCGGCCTTCACCATGAAGCAGCCCTCCTCAACGCCCATTCGACGATCGATGGAGAGGTGCACCTCGGCGTCTTCAGAAGGAACAGCACCGGAGGTCTCAGGAAGCGCGTCAAGGCAGGGCACCGACACGGTCTGATCACTCAAGTCCACGTCCAAGATCTTCACGCCGCGTGACCGCGACGGATCTCGTTCTAGGAAACCCTTGTCCGCGAGCGCCTGCAGCTGCTCGGAGACAGTCTTGGTGCTCTTGATACCAAACCGCTCCCCGATCTCGCGGATCGAAGGCTGATACGTGTTCGCGCGCAGGTACTGAACCATGAAATCGAGGATCTTCTCCTCAATCTCATTGAGCGGCTCGACCCTCCGACCCGTGGTCGGAGTTTGGTGCTCCGTCGTTGTGTTAGAACGGGCCAACGTGAAGTCCTATAAGAGCAGTGATTCCGCCCGGATTCTGCCGGGGCGACTATCCTAATGTGCGCGTCGGAACAGTGTCAAGAAACCTTTTTCTTCAAAGCCATCACCGACTCGATTCCAGCACGTACGCGAGACAGTGCGCGATCTCGCCCCAGAAGCATCAAGACGTCGAAAATACCGGCACTGGACATGCGGCCAGTCACCGCCACTCGGAGCGGATGAATCACCTTTCCTAAGCCAACTCCAAGGCTCTCCGCCAATCCCCTGAGGCCGTCGTCGAGCGCCTGATGTTCCCAATCGACGGACTCGAGCAGGTCCAAGACAGCCTGCAATCGCTGCAAAGCCGCAGACGGGTCCTTCTCCCAATGTTTCACGACGGCTTTCTCGTCGAAGTCGAGTGAGGTGACCACAAAGGGCGTGAGTTGGGACGCCAGATCGTCCACGGTGCGAGACCGAGTGATGTGCACCTCGACCGCGCCGGCCATCCAATCGCTGTCGGCCAGGCGAGAGGAATCCAAGTCGCCCTGCTCTTCCAGTTTCTCGCGCACCGCAGCCACCAACTCCGCCGCCGGCTTGGCCGCAAGGTGACGCCCGTTCATCCAAGCGAGCTTGTCCTGGTCGAAGACGGAGCTCGCTTTGAGCACGCGTTCCATAGTGAACGCCTCGACGAGTTCCGCTCGATCCATGAACTCCCGATCGTCCCCCGGACTCCATCCTAGGAGGGTGAGGAAGTTGAGCATCGCCTCGGGGAGGACGCCCTCTGCGGCATAGTCCCCCACGGCTGTCGCTCCGTGCCGCTTCGAAAGTCGCTTCCCATCCGATCCTAGGATCATTGGGACATGACCGAAGGCAGGCTCGGGCAACCCCAACGCGCGGCAAAGGAGTACCTGTTTGGGTGTATTCGAGAGGTGGTCGTCGCCACGAATGACATGCGTGATCTCCGCGTCCGCATCGTCGGACACCACTGCCATGTTGTACACAGGGGTACCGTCTGCTCGCAGGATCACGAGGTCGTCGATGTCCTCGTTACCGAAGCGCATCTCGCCGTGGACCATGTCCGTGAAGAGCGTCTCTCCGTCAGGCACGAGGAATCGAATTGCGAAGGAGTCACCTGCGTCGATCTTCGCCGCTACCTGATCTGCGCTCATCTCGAAGGCGTATTCTCGAGCGACCCGACTGGGGTGCCACTTTCGCACCTCTGCCTCGGCTCGCACCGCCGCAGGATCTGAGAAGTCCCGGTAGGCCTTCCCCTCTTCCAACAACCGCAGCGCATCTGCCCGGTGACGGTCCGCTCCTTCACTTTGAAACAACGGACCTTCGTCCCAATCGATGCCCAGCCAGCCCAGTCCATCCAGGATCCGCTGGGTGTGTTCGTCCTTAGAGCGCTCGCGGTCGGTATCCTCGATCCGGAGCACAAACACACCACCTTCCTTGCGCGCCAGGAGCCAATTGAAGATCGCAGTGCGCGCGCCGCCCACATGGAGGTACCCCGTCGGGGACGGAGCAAAACGAACCCGGGTCATCAGCTGTCCAGCCTCTCAGATAGGAATGATCGGACCGCATGCGGGTCCGCGGCACCACCGGTAGCCTTCATCACCTGCCCAACGAACATCCCAAGCAAATTCTTGTTGCCCGCGCGATACGCGTCGACCTTGTCCGGCCACCGGCCGAGGACTTCGTCGACGGCGGCACCCAATGCGTCGCCAACGCCCATGACTTCAAGGCCCATCTCGGTCATGAGCGACTCGGGGTCACCCCCGTCCAAGACCATTCGAGCGAGTACGTCCTTCGCGGCGCGCCGGGTCAGACGCCCGGACTCCACGAGCGCCACTAGGGCGCCGAGCCCCTCCCCACCAAACGTCAGGTCCGTAAGGCTTCGGTCTCCTAGAAGGCCACGGAGATCGGTCGCCATCCAGGCCGCGAGGTCCACCGGCGAGGCCTGAACACTGACCGCCGCCTCGAAAAAATCAGACGTAGTCAGCAACCGTGTCAGCAGGTCCGCATGCTCGACGCTGAGGCCCATTGCACTCTGATACCGTTCGAAGCGAGCAGCCAGTTCCGGATCCGCATCACGAGCCTCAGAGCGCCCCTCGCTTACGACGGGCCGATCCCCCGGCGCCGTCCCTTGGCTGGCTACCTTCTTGGGTCTCTTGGGCTCAACAGGCTGACCCTGAAGTTTCTCCGCGGACTTCCTGCTCCACGTGTCCTTCAGCGTCACGATTCTATTGAACACGAGCGCATCCCCGGCGCCGTCGACAGGGTCGCGCCAGAAGTACCCCGTCCGCTCGAACTGGTAGCGAACATCTCGGTCGTCGTTCACAACAGACGGCTCGATCCAGGCACCTTCGACCCTGGTGAGCGAAGCCGGATTCACGAGCGCGAGAAGATCCGGCTCGTCGTCTCCACCTTCTACCTCGTCGGCGTCCAGAAAGAGGCGATCGTACAATCTGACTTCAGCCTCCAGACCCTCGGACGCGGAGACCCATTGGATCGTTCCCTTCACCTTTCGCCCATCGGGTGTGTTTCCGCCACGCGTCTCCGGGTCGTAACTACAGTGCAGCTCGCTCACCCGGCCGTCGTCATCTCGGACGACCTCGTCGCAGCGCACCACATATCCGTACCGGAGGCGTACTTCCGCACCCGGGATGAGTCGCCGATAACCCTTCGGCGGATCCTCGGAGAAGTCGGAACGCTCAATGTAGAGTTCACGTGTGAAAGGCACCTGGCGGGTACCCTCGAGCGGTATATCGTGCGGGAAGTACGGAGCGTCGAGCCACTCGACTTCGCCCGAGGCGTAATTCGTGAGGACAATCTTCAGTGGATCTAGGACCGCCATCACACGCGGAGACGTCTGGTTAAGGACCTCCCGCACGGAGAAGTCGAACTTCGCGACGTCGATGGTCGACTCGGTCCGCGCAATGCCAACCATGTTCACGAAGTTGCGCATGGCTTCAGGCGGCACTCCGCGACGTCTGAACCCCCGCAACGTAGACAGTCGGGGATCGTCCCAACCGCTTACGACCCCATCGTTGACTAATGGAGCGATCTGCCGCTTGGACAGCACCGCATGTTCGACCACGAGAGGGGCGAACTCATACTGGTGCGGACGGGGCTCTTCGAACCCGACATTCTCGAGCACCCAGTCATACAGAGTCCTGTTGAGTTCGAACTCCATAGTGCAAAGAGAGTGGGTCACTCCCTCGATGGCGTCTTCCAAGCAGTGAGCATAGTCGTACAGCGGGTAGATGCACCAATCGTCGCCCTGCCTGAAATGATGCGCGTGCCGGATCCTATAAAGGATCGGGTCACGCATGATCATGTTGGACGAGCCCATGTCGATTTTGGCGCGCAGGACATGGGCCCCATCCCCGAACTCCCCTGCACGCATTCGGCCGAAGAGATCGAGATTGTCCTCGACCGAACGATCTCTGAACGGGCTGTGCACGCCAGCCTCGGTCACGGTCCCACGGTGCTCTCGGATCTCCTCGGCGTCCTGGGAATCGACGTATGCGAGCCCTTTGTTGATGAGCACCACCGCGAAGTCATACATCTGTTCGAAGTAGTCCGAGCCGTAGTAGAGGTGCTCCCCCCAGTCGAAGCCCAGCCAGCGGATGTCTTCCTGCATCGAGAGCGCGAACTCCTCACTCTCTTTCTCCGGGTTCGTGTCGTCGTAGCGAAGGTGGCATCGGCCGCCGAAGTCCTCGGCGATCCCGAAGCTCACGCAGATCGCTTTCACATGACCCAGATGCAGGTAGCCGTTCGGCTCGGGCGGGAAACGCGTGACGACTTCGTCATAACGCCCCTTCTCGAGGTCGGACGCCACAATCTGGCGGATAAAGTCGGTGTTTGGGCTCGCGCCCTTGGTCTCGTCCATGGGGTGAGAAACTAGCACATGGGCCAGTCTCAGTGGAGCGGTAGCAGTGGCTCAAGCAGAACGACAGAAGGGCCCGAGGCATTTCGCCTCGGGCCCTTCTCGTTCAACGAAGTGGTGCTGATCTAACGACCGCCCCGTGGCTTCGCGGTGCGCGGCTTCGCGGTGCTGGACCCACCACTCGAGGCAGCACCCGTCGCCCCCCCTGAACTACGAGGCGGTGAAGAACTGGCACCCGATCTGGGCGACGAACCCGCGCCGGCACTGCTACCTCCACCAGGCCGCGAATAACCGCGGCCGTTAACGACACGAGCCCGGTTTTCCGGCGTCCTCGGCTCGACGACCACCGTAATCGGCCTGTAGTAATAGCCGCCGTAGGGCATTCCGTATGAGCCGTAGCCGTTCCCGTAGCCGTAGCTATTCCCGTACCCGTACCCCATCGAGGACCGGTAAGGGCTATACCCGTAGTAGAACGGGTCCCAGAAGGCGGACCGGACCCCGTAGCCGCGACCGCCCGTGCGAATTCCGAGTCCATACGCGTCCCCGAAGACACCAGCTCGGGCACCGCGTGCCGTGGGTCGTTCTTGCATTTCCGAGCCACCGTTGACTGTAAAGGTCTCTGGGTACGACACGGCAACGACGACATCGATCACATTCTCAGGTATTCCTGCGTCGGCCATACGGATAAGCTCGTCCGCGTCGATGTCGAAGCGCTCGCCGCGCTCCGCAATCCACGTTTCGACGGCTTTTGCGTCCATCAAGACGGTGGCCTCTTCCACATCGTTGATCCCGATTGACCCCGAAGCGGCCATCCTGGCCGTGCGCACAGCCATCCCAATATCAGCCGTGATGTCCTCAATTCCTTCTTCAGCCAACCGTTCCGGGCCGACCAACTGGTAGTGCTGGACCCAGGCGACCTTCTCGCCATCAACGTCCACCGAGCGGACATCGATCCAGCGCGTCGGAGCAACGAGTGACATCACCCCGGTGGCCGAACGTGGCGTTTCCTCGCCGCATACGAACTCGGAAGACGTGAATACGCGGCGCCCGTCGTCCGAGAAAGTCGCTGACTCCCAGCCCTCGCAACCTTCAACGCTTGTTTCGTTGCGTCCGCCGTCCGCGACGATTGCATCGCTGGTGGTGATGATGCCGTCGACAACCGTGTAGAGCTCGACGCCGCCCGCTTCAGGACGGACACACAGAACTCCACGATCCACGGTCTCATCCACCGGCTCCCAACATCCATAGAAGGCAGTCCACCGGCCGTCCGTTTCCTGGGCCGCCGCAGCGACCGTAGAGGCGAGCGAGAGTGCCACGGCAAGAGCCGTTACCCATGACCTGCGTCCGTATCCGTTGTTCATCTTTCTCTTCCTCACCCTAGAAGCGGGCCGAAATGCCGATCGACAGTTGCAAACCGGAAAGATCCATCTTCTCAAACCCCTCGAAATGGTACCGATCGAGGTCACCTTTTGCCCAGCTATATCTACCCTCTCCCGTAAGGAAAAGGTTCTTAGTCAGAGACATGTCGAGACCCGCGAACGCGTGCGTCGACCCCGTAGCACCGTTTGAGCGGTACTTGGTGTTGAAGACGTCAAAGGTCTCGAAATCGACCCAGTCCCCGCGCTGTAAGAAGTCGAAGTTCGTGATTCCTACCCCGGCACCCACAAAAGCATTGAACTTGGTGGGGATCCAGGCGAAGCGCCCCACAGACCGTCCACGATTCGTCAGGTAGTACTTGGCGCTGAGCGTAAGGGCTGTCGTCGACAGGTCCGTCGTCTGCTCAATGGGCAGGTCGTCCCCGTCTACCCAATCGCGGAACTCAGATTGCGTTGAGGAGCTGGAGTAACCTGCGCCGAGTGCGAGATCGAGACGATTCGTCAGCCGGGCCGCGATTTCACCACCGAAGTAGCCGCTTGCGAAGTCACCACGATCAATCGTGAGCTGCGAAATTGTGTGGTCGTAGATGTCGCTTCCGGCACGTGGTAACGCGTAGCCGCTCCGTATGCTCACAGTGACACGCGGCTGATTGAAGAGGAATCCCTCCCCACCGGACTGGGCCACAACTGCAGCAGGCGCGGCCACCAAAGCAGCCACAGCCCCCAAGATCGCGCGAGTCCCTCGAACGTGCTTCCGAATCATGTCGTCTCTCCGTGTGCAACACCATGTTCCCGCAATAGGACTAAAAGCAAGGCTTGTGCCAAACATGTGGCCCCAGAAACCCCTTTATTTTAGCGGCCTGTGCTCCCCCGGAGAGCGGTGTGATCCACCCGAGGGTACATCTACGTCCCCGCACAGGGACACCTCGGTTAGCCGGACACCGGGGCTGGCTGGGGGACAGAGGCCACGGATTTAGCAGGAACCGCAACAGCCCTAGCCTTCCCGCGTTCAAGAATGTGGTAGACAGCCGGGGTGATCGTCAGCACAAAGAGAGTGGAGGACAACAAACCTCCGATCAGGACCAGAGCCAATGCGTCCCAGATGTTCGAGCCGGTGTTGTCACCGAACAACACCAAGGGCATCAGGCCTAATACGGTCGTCGCGGTGGTCATCAAGATGGGCCGTACCCGTTCCACAGTCCCGTCTACGATCGCGTCCTGCAGAGGGAGCTCCGGGGCCCTTCGACGGACCCCGTTCACGTGATCCACAAGCAGAATCGCATTGTTTACAACGATTCCGAACATCATGATCACCCCGATGTACGCCTCCCGCGTGAAGGACGCCCCGGTGTAGAAGAAGATGAGATACACCCCAATCAACGCCATCGGGACTGTGAAGATCACGCACAGAGGCTGCAGCAACGACTCGAAGAGCGCCGCCGTCACCATGTACACAAGAAGGAGCGCGATCGCGATCACGAGCCAGATCTGTTGCTGCTGCTCCTGGCTGATCGAGAAGCCAGATTCGCCCTTTTTCACTGTATATCCGGGCATGACCTCAGTCGTGTTGATCACATTTTCGTGATAGAGGTCCCCGAGCTTCTGCGGGCCCCGGAACTCATAAGCCACGGTCCGTTCGTACTGTTGGTTTTCCCTGCGGATTCGGGCCAAGATGTCCCGGGACTCCATGCGCATCACGTCACCGAGCCTGATCCGGCGGCCATCAGGTGTGTCGATGAGCGTCTCGGTGAGCTGCAGGACGTCCATGTCGACCGTCTTCTCCAGCTTCACTTGGTATTGGACCTCTTCTCCGCCCAGCTTCACGTACCCGAGTTGTGCGGCACCACCAATCGCAGCATTCATATTTCGCACGAGACCATCGACCGTAAGTCCATGGTGGGAAAGTCGGTTACGGTCCACGAACACGACGTATTCTGATGCCTTGTCACGATTGAATCGCCCCGAAGAGGAGTTGGTATCCACCTCCTGAACCCGATTCAATCTCTCGAGTCGCCTGCCCAATTCTTCGGCAATATTTCGTACTTCCTCGTAGTTATAGCCGAGGACCTGAATCGCATAGTTCGGGGCACTCGACCCCCCTCCGTAGAAGGACGGCCCGAAGCCGTACACTCGCACCGTGGCACCCGTGAACGTGTGGCTGTACGCCACCATCTGCTCCTTGATGGCACCCGGGACCTGTGTGTTCTCCAACGAATCCGGGAACGTAATCTCCATATATCCACGGTTTCCGTAGATATCCGCCGTGTACTGCTCCACTTCGGGCATTTCCTCGATGCGTTCCTCGAAGAACTGCACCAATTGGTCGGATCGCTCCAGATTCGACCCCCGCGGGAGATCTACAAAGACCTGGATGTAGGTCCTGCCCCCAAATCCCCCGCCCCACATCGCCCACGTGTTCACATAGCGGTCAAACAGGTGGTACGAGCCTCCGAACACGCCCCCGGCCACCATGATGGCGAACCATGGGTTCCTTACGGTGAACGAGACCACATCGGAGTAGAAGCGGACGTAGAGCGGCTGTTTCGGTCCTGTGGACCCACGTAGGGCCCCGCCCTTCAGGAAGCGTGCTGCGAGCGTCGGAATGAACGTGAACGCCACGAAGATGGACGCGACCAAGGTCAGTGCGACCACGATCGCCAAAGGGACGTAGAAGACCCTCAGCTCACCCTGTAGGTACACGAACGGGACAAAGACGATGAGTGTGGTCGCGGTGGACGCCAGGATCGGAAGAACGACCTCTTTCGCTCCCTCCTCCGCTGCTTCGAACGCGTCTTCTCCGCGTTGCCATCGCCTATACACGTTTTCGAGCACGACGATCGAGTTATCGACGATGAGGCCAAAACCCATGGCGAGACCCATGAGCGTGAGGAGATTGAGCGTCAGACCACCGAAATAGATCAGATTCAGCGCGATTAGGACGCTGAACACGATCGTTGCAAATACGAGCGCCGCGGACCGGAACGAGCGCAAAAAGAGCAACAGCACCACGAAGATCACTACGGCGCTGAACAACGCGCGTGTGCGCAGATCCGTGAGTTGCCGCTCAATGTCCTCACTCTCATCCCGATCCAGCACGAATTCTGTGCCGAAGGGGCTGAGTCTCTCGAGTTCGACCAGCCGGGCCTTCACCGCATCGGCGACCTGGACGGTGTTCACCCCAATATCCTTGATGACTTGGAATCGAACCGCGGGTCGCCCATTGATGCGCGAGAAGGACAATGCCTCTTCGTAGGTGTCGTGAACGGTCGCGATGTCTGACACACGGATCGGGGTCCCATCGGCGGCAGAGATTACCGCGTTGCGAACGTCCTCCGCGCTCGCCGGCCGGTTCACGATGGTAATCGTGCGCTGATTGTCGCTTTCTCGGATCGCTCCGGCCTCGCGCACGAGATCGAGGTCTCCAATGGCCTGCTGAATCGTCCAGGGATCCAGGCCCAACGCTGCAAGTTGTACTTCGTCGAGATTGATTTCGAGGCGTCGCTCACGCCCACCGTACACCCGCACCAAGGCCACGCCATCTACCTGAGCAAGTTCCGGCTGCACCACATCGTCCAAGTGTTGGCGAAGCGCTTCGAGCGTGTACGGGCCCCAAAAGGTGTACGACAAGAACGGCTGACTCTGCTCCTGGAACTCCTCGGGCACATAAGGCTCGACGTTAATCCGGTCGATGCCGGGCGGCAGCGACTCCCCTAGAGTGGCGATTCGCTCCGCCAAGTCGAGGCGTGCGAAGTCCATATCCGTGTCGCGATCGAACTCAACCACGATCTGGGCGGTTCCTACGCCCGAACTCTCGGCCTCAAAGGACTCCGAAACGATCTTCTCGACGCCCTCCACCTGCTGGATGGCGGCTTCGAGAGGCGCGGTCAGGAACGCCTCAACCGTTTCAGGTGAAGCTCCACGCCATGCCCCTCTCACCGTCAGCTGCGGAAGTTGCGTTTCCGGGAGCATCTCGATCGGGATGTTCTGCCAGGCGGCGAGGCCCAGTAACGCCACCGCCGTGTAGGTCATTGCAACCGCGACCGGCCGCCTCAAGCTCATCCGGATCATGGGTCAGTCCCCCGCCGGCACCGACTCAGGGTCTAGCGCGCCACCCGTGACCATGTGGCGGATGTTCTCTATCGATTGGTACACGACCGGCACGATGATCAGCGTCAGTGCAGTGGCTACGAGCAAACCGCCGATCACGGCGATGGCCAGCGGGGCCCGTAGGTCCGACCCTCTGCCGATCCCGAGTGCCATCGGGGTAAGACCCAATACTGTGGTGACTGTCGTCATGATGATGGGGCGGAGTCGAACCCTTCCCGCTTTCAAAATGGCCGCCCGTAGCTGCATCCCCTGTTCACGTGACTGGTTGATGAAATCGACTTTTACGATCGCATCGTTCACGACGATTCCAACCAGGATCACCGCCCCGATCAGGCTCATCGTGTTCAGTCCCTGTCCTGTTAGGACGAGGGCAAGGACAGCCCCCACCAAGGCCAAGGGAACCGACACTAGGATGGTGAGCGGATGCACGAACGACTCGAACTGAGCGGCGAGGATCATATAGACCAGAATGAGGGCCAACCCGAAGGCAAAAGCCAAATCCCTGAAAGACCGACGCATCTCCTCGTTCTCGCCACCGACTTGCCAGCGGACGTCCCGTGACGGAACCATATCGCTCAACGCCACCTGGATATCCCCAATCCCCTGATCGAGGCCACCTTCGACGACATCGGCGTAGACGGGGAGCACACGTGCCTGGTCCTCGCGGCGCACCTGCGCCGGCCCCATTGCTTCCCTGATGGTCACCAGCTCGCGGATCGGAACGCCCTGGACCCGAAGGCCGTCGAGCGTGGCGCGGGAGTAGCGCATGTCGTCGGGATATCGGACCACTACGTCGATCTTCCGATCGAAGTCGACGAATTCCGTGGCAATGTCACCACGCATCGATCGATCCACAGTCTCGGCCACGAGCCGTGGGTCGATTCCGTAGCTGGCACATGCCGCACGATCGATCTCGATCTGCACTTCGGGCTGACCGCGCTCAGTACCGATGCGTACGTTCCCGATCGTCGGCAGCACCGACATTCGGCTCCGAACCTCTTCCGCAACCTCATAGGCGGCATCGAGGTCTTCACTACGGACCCGCACCGCGACATCTGCCTCAGATCCGCCCAGCATGGTGCCGAGCGCGGTCGCCTGCCCCGTCTCCACGGAGAGTGCTCCGGGCGGGAATCGGTTCGCCAACCCGCGAAGGCGTTCGGCTACGGCATGGGTGCGAACCCCCTCCTTCACGCGCACTTGGAAGGAAGCGGTGTGCAGCCCGGACGCCTCCTCCCCTCCAGCATAGGCCCTCACATCCCGACCGACGTTGCTGAAAACCGCCGCCACGTCCGGATCCGCAAGCGCGGCTGACTCGATCTGCGTAGCCGCCTCGATCGTGGCGTCCAAGGCAGTCCCTTCGTCCAACTCGAGACGGATGCTGAAGCCGCCTTGATCTACGTCGGGCAGCAGGTCTCGCTGAAGAACCGCTCCCGTGGCCACCGTCAAGATGAGTGCCACCGCCGAACCTACGAGGACCGGCCCCGGCCGTTCCAAGGAACGTTCGAGGACGACGTGATACCACTCGGCAAAGCGGTCGAAGCGCCGATCAAAGGCGTTGAGCATCGGGGTGAATACCGTGGACAACATTTTGCCGAGCCCGCCGCCCCAAAACTTCAGGAGGTCCGCCGTGAGGCGCCAAGCCCCCCGCATGAGACGGAACGGCGCAAGGAAGGCACCCTTGAGCGCCCATCCGATCGTCCTGAACACTCCTTTGGGCCGTCCCGCTTTTGCAGGCGCCACGCGGGCCGGGGCTTCACCGCCGGCGAACCGGGCCGCAAGCGATGGAAGCAGAGTGAGCGCGACCAGAAGCGACACGAGCAGTGAGAAGGCGACGGCGAGAGAAAGGTCCTTGAAGAGCTCACCCGCCACGCCTTCCACATAGATAATGGGTCCGAAGACCGAGATCGTCGTCAGGGTGGAGGCAGTGATTGCCGATTGGACTTCTTCAGTCCCGATCGTTGCGGCAGCCACCGGGTCATCGCCCAACTCCTCGCGGTGCCTGAAGATATTCTCCAACACCACGATCGAGTTATCGACGAGCATCCCGACCCCGAGCGCGAGGCCGCCCAGGCTCATAATGTTCAGGCTCACACCTGCGGCTTCCATCAGTGTGAAGGTCCCGACCACCGAGATGGGGATCGCCAATGCGATCGCCACCGGGTATCGCGGATCACGCAAGAAAAAGAACAGGACCAGAAAGGCCAGAACGCCACCAAAGATCAGCGCCTGGACCACATTCGAGATCGAATCGGCGATGAAGCCTGCCTGGCTGTCCGCCACGTCGATGCGCATCGCCGGATACTCGATTGCGAGTTCCTCGAGCACGTCTTCCACTGCGGCGGCAACGCTAACTGTGTTGGCGCCGGCTTCCTTGAACACAAGGACTCCGACCGACTCCTCGCCGGCATACCGCGCGATGGACTCACGGTCGGCAAAACCATCGGTCACCCGGGCAATGTCACCGAGGCGCACGACACGGTACCCCTCGTTCGGAGCTCCTCCGGACCCCCCGCCACCAGCCCCTGCGCCGATCGCCTGACGAGCAACCACCACCGACGCGATCTCCTCGACGTCCTGGAACTCACCCAGCGTTCGCAGCGGGTAGCGATATCGGCCCTGGAGGATCGTCCCACCGGGTGCACTGACGTTGGCTTGGTCCAAAGCGCGCGAGATCTCTGCGATGGTCAGACCATAGGAGTCGAGCAGCCATGGATCGACTTCAACCTGAATTTCTCGGTCGAGTCCACCGCTGACCGACGCCTGCGCCACCCCGTCCAGCTGTTCGAGACGCCGCCGAAACACCGTTTCGGCCATCTCCTTCGTCTGCCACAGATCCGATCCGCCCGCGACGGAGAGCGTCATGATCGGCTCGGACTCCGGATCGACCCTGAGAATCGATGGCCGGGTCGCGCTCTCGGGGAGCGCATCACGAACGTTGTCCATCCGCTCACGGACGTTCAGCATCGCGAAGTCCATATCGGTGCCCCACGCGAAGCGCAGGGTCACCAAACTGACACCTTCCCGCGATACCGACGTGACACGCTCGACACCGGGTACTGCAGCGGCCTCACCTTCGATCCGCTCGGTGATCTGCCGCTCGACCTCTGCTGGCGCCACATCCGGGTAGGACGTGTAGATGACCAGGCGCGGGTAGCTGACATCCGGCAACAGGTCGATCGGGAGCCGGACGTAGGAAATCCCCCCCAGCAGGATCACCGCGAGGAAGAGCATCCATACCGCGACGGGTCTTGTGGTCGATACGCTAGGGATCGACACGTCAGCGCACTCCCACGTCACGGGTCGACGGCACTACGGCGGATCTCACGCGTTCCCCAACCGCGACCTCGAGGCTCAACAATGCGTCGACGAAACTGTGCCGCGACGTGATCACCTGCCTGCGAGTCAAAGCCTCCTGATCGAAGCTGGACCGAAGGTCCTCAAAGGTCCTCGTCCCGATCCGGTACTCCTCCCGAGCCAACCGGAGAGCCTCCTGAGCAATCTCAAGCGAGCGCTCGGCAAGCCGGAGTGACTCCCACTGATTCGTGAGTTCAAGGGAGGCGACCCGCACCGTCTCTTCAATACGCAGTCGCGTCGCGCGATCCACCTCACGATCGTTCTCGAGCTGAACTGACGCTCGGTCCATCGTGAGCTTGTTTTGGAAGAAATTGTTGAACATCGGGATCGAGAACTGGATCTGAAACTGGCTCTCGAGCGGTTCGTTGATGCCGATGTTGAACAGCGATGACCCATGGGGCTGCTGGGAGCGCCGATAGACGAAGAGATTCATGGACACTTCGGGCCACCATGCGTTCTTCGACTCCGAGACTCCGAGGCCGGACGATCTAACCGCCACCGCCGACTGCTGGATCTCTGGATTTACTCTGAGCGCCATGCGGACCAACGCGTCGGGATCCAAACTCGCGGGGTCGAAGAGCGGCAAAGACTCCTCAACGAGTTCAATGGCACCCACCTCGTCATTTCCCAACCGCGTGCGCAGCGCGAGCACGGCCCGGTCGTATGCCGTCTGTTGCTGCTGAAGTGCGAATGCTTGCTGCTCCACAGCCAACTCGGCGTTCAGTACATCGACGCGAGTCCGAAGCGCCAAGGAGAAGAGTCGTTCGGCGACGTTGAGGTCGATTGCGCGGGCCTCCCCCAGTTCGGCCTCCGCACGCAGCAGCTCACGCTGTTCGAGCGCATCCATGTAGGAGCGCTGCACCTCAACCTGGAGTTCAGTAAGCGCCCGGGTCTCAGTAAGCGCACGATCTTCCCCGGTTAGTCCCTGACGTTTGTATGCATGCAGAAGGGACTGCCCCTGGAGCGCCCACGTCAGCCCCAACTGCTGACTGGTGTTCGAGAAATAATTCCAGTCAGCAGATGGATTCTGGATCGGATTCCCGAAGTTGTCCTGACCGACGCGCTGGAGGTTGCCGGTGAATCCGGTGTTGAAGAGCGACACGCTTGCGCGAGGTAACAGTTGGTCCAGCCATATCGTGCGCATCTCGACACTGTTCAGCGCTGCACTATTGCTCGCCTGTCGATATCCCGGGTTGTGCCCCTCAGCGATGTCCAGCGCATCCGACAGCGTAAGCCTGGACGCTCCGGAATCTTGTGCCGCTGCGGGCGCCATGAAGAGCAACGCGGCGAGCGGCGCTCCAAGGGCGGACCGTCGCATCATCGCCCTGGCCTCCCACCCTCAGCCGCAACATTCTCGACCAAACGAACCGGAGTATCATGCGCGAGGTAGTGGTGTCCGTCGATGAGAACGATCTCACCTGCAGCGACCATGCCCTGTTCTTGACCCTCGGGCAGGATCTCGACGTGCGTGTCGCTTTCTCTGCCGGTGTTTACGTATCGCCACTTGGCGACGCCATTGCTGCCGTTGGGTTCGTAGACGAACAACATCTTCCGGCGAATCCCGTCACCACGTTCCAGTATCGCTGATCGGGGCACGATCACTCGATCCGGGAGCGCCTCCGCGTCGAGCGACACTTCGGCGTACATGCCCGGCTTGATCCGATGTTCCGGATTCGACAGCAACACCGTCACGCGGCCCGTCCGGCTTTCAGGATCCACAACCGGATTGATCGTCTCGATCGACCCTTCGAAGACCTCACCGGGATACGCCGCGAACGTCACCTCAGCCCGCCTGCCCTCATCCAAGAAGCCCAGTTCGGCCTCGAGCACTTGCACTTCGACTTTGATCGGATCGAGGTCCACGACCGTCATGAGTTCGGTGCCCGCGGTCACATGCTGTCCCTGGACCACCCGGACGTCCGCGATGCGTCCACCGAACGGTGCAGTCGTTTGTGCACGGTCCAGCTGGAGCTCCGCCTGCCTCAGAGCGACTTCACGCTGATCGACCCCACTCCGCGACCGGGCAATCCGCTCGCGCTCGGCTCGGACCTGAGGGTCTTCGATCTCGTCGTCGAAGAGCACGAGTTGCCGGTAGTCGGTCTCGGCGGAAAGCAAATCAGCCTGTGCCTGTGCGACGCCGAGCGCGTACTCGGTCGTGTCGACGAGGAGCAAGTTCGCCCCCTGTCGAACCCTTTGGTTCTCTCGGATCGGCACGGACTGGATCACTCCTGCCACCTGAGCGTTCACCAAGGTGCGCCGGAACGCCTCCGCCTGCCCAGCTGCGCCGACGCGAATCCAAAGAGTGTCCAATTGGACCTCTGCGCCGAGTACGGGCTGCGGGACATCGGTCGAGAACTGACTGCCGCCGGTGGTCTCGGGAAGGTCTACACCCTCTGCGACTTCACCTCCCCCCTCTCCGTCGGCCGAATCGGGGGCCGCGGATCCGCCCAATCGCCACCAAACCCCGGCGCTCAAGCCACCCAAAACAATCAGTACAGTCACCAAGCTCAGAGTGCGCCTGGAAAAGCTCATTGTCATCCTCGACGTGCATGTGTGAGACAGCCAGGAGGTTCTGCGAAATGAACCGCTGCTGTGTTCAGAACGTACGACGCACAAACCCATGCGCGCCCGTTGCACCGACACATGCAGCTGATCCGCTAACGGCGTTAGAAGGTTAAACACCGAATGTCCCCACCCGCCATGGCGGGGCGAGACTATCGGGCTCTAGCGGCCGTGATCAGGCCTCGGCTCCATAGGTGCGGCGGACGTAGTCCGAGAGAATGTCCTTGAACTCGTCCACCAGGCCGTCGCCTTTCAGGGTCACCGAGTGGCTCCCATCAATATAGACAGGGGCCACCGGCTCCTCGAATGTACCCGGCAAGGAGATGCCGATATTCGCATACTTCGACTCGCCTGGGCCATTTACGACGCACCCCATGACCGCGACGTCCATTTCTTCGACACCCGGGTACTTTTCCTGCCACTCGGGCATCATCTCACGAATGTAGTCGGTGATGTCCTCAGCCATTTCCTGGAAGAACGTGCTGGTTGTTCGACCACACCCTGGGCAGGACGTGACCTGCGGCTCGAAGTGCCGAATCGCGAGGGACTGAAGGATCTGTCGTGCGACCCGCACCTCTTCCGCTCGGTCACCGCCGGGCTTCGGAGTGAGCGAGACACGAATCGTGTCCCCGATGCCGTCCAAGAGCAGCGGAGCGAGTCCAGCAGTGGTCGCGACGATCCCCTTCGTGCCCAACCCAGCCTCGGTGAGTCCGAGATGCAGGGAATGTTCGGTCCGAGCTGCGAGCATGCGGTACACCGTAATCAGGTCACGAACCGTCGAGACTTTCGTCGAGAGCACGATCTTGTCGTGAGCCAGGCCCACTTCCTCCGCGAGCGCTGCAGACCGCACAGCGCTCTCCACCATCGCTTGGAGGAGAACCTCCTTCGCGCCCTTCGGTTGATCAGACGCCGCGTTGGCGTCCATCAACTCCGTGAGGAGTCGCTGATCCAGCGAGCCCCAGTTCACGCCGATTCGGACAGGCTTGTCATGAGCGATCGCAACTTTGACGATCTCGGTGAAATTCTTGTCCCGGTGTTTCGTCCCCACGTTACCCGGGTTGATCCGAAGCTTGGCCAACGCCTGCGCAGCGGCTTCGTACTTCGTGAGCAGCAGGTGCCCGTTGTAGTGAAAGTCCCCTACGATCGGGGTGGCGTACCCCTGGTCAGCCAACTGCGACACGATCTCAGGGACGGCCTGGGCCGAAGCATCATTGTTCACCGTAACCCGCACCAACTGCGACCCTGCGTCCGCCAGCAGCTTTACCTGGTCGACTGTGGACGCCACGTCGGCCGTGTCCGTGTTGGTCATCGACTGAACAACAATCGGGGCATCGCCACCAATCGTGACGCCACCAACATTGACGGGGACTGTTTTTCTGCGATCTACCGGGATCACGCCTCACCTCGGACAGACAAGCGATGCGGGTGGCTCGGGGCACACCCACGGGCAGAGAGAATCTACCCGACCGCATACTCCGTACCAAGGAATCGTATCAACGGATCACTCCCCGTGATTTGATCACCCTGATCGGTTGAAGCCAGTGGGTCCCTCCGTCATCTTTCCCACCGCGGACGCGTCCGCACAGGAGAGGTGGCAGAGCGGTTCAATGCACCAGTCTTGAAAACTGGCGGGCGAAAGCCCTCGTGGGTTCGAATCCCACCCTCTCCGTAGTAAGAACCAGACAGGCTTCCGAAGACTCAAAAGCCGTCACAACCTATCCGTTCGAACCCACGCGATCTGCGAAGCAGAGCGCAAAGTGGGTTCGAGTCGAGCGGCCCCCCAGGCCAGCGCGAAGCGACGAGGCTTCATGCCGTCGATATCGACGCTTCCAGCCGTCGGAGATAGAAAGCCGAGGACCAGGCTGAGCATGGTGCTCTTTCCGGCACCGTTCGGGCCCGCGATCCCGACGACCTCTCCCGCGTCGAAGCTCAGCGTCATACCGGCCAGAGCGACGACCGGCTTTGGCGGGATCAGAGATCTGTAGGTCTTGGTGACGTCGTGCAGTTGAATCACGGGCCGGTGCCTCTGGGCGAAGAGATGATTTACGAATGCGAGGAGGCCGTCAGCGCCTAGCATCTACGCTGTCGGTGGCCCGAGTTGGCAAGGAATGCGTGGTGAGGTGAGCCAAGCGACCCTCCACGGACCCCACGGAGCCCTTCACGGGTTCTATGGGTCCATGAGCCACTCCGCCGAATCACGAAAGCCTGAGAAACCGAAGCACGGTCGTCTCTTTCTATGGGGCGAACGTCTCGTGACGTTCGGCCTGTTGGTGTTTGTTGCCTACCGGCTTGGGCCGCAGCTCGGCGCTCTCACCGGAGTAGGCCCAGACGAGGGTCGGGTCCCTACTTATGAACTGGCCACACTCGATGGCGGGCTCATTACCTCCGAAGATCTCGCGGGCAAGGTCGTCGTCGTGAATTTCTGGGCCACTTGGTGCGGCCCGTGCAAACTCGAGATGCCCTCCCTACAGTCGCTTCACGAAGACCGCGCCGACGATGGCGTTGCCGTCGTCGGGCTCTCGACGGATGTAGGCAGCCAGGCGGGAATCGCGGAATTCTTGATCGAACGCGACATCACGTTTCCCGTCGGCCGAGCCACGGCAGCGCACCGGCAGGCGTTTGGGGGCATCCATGGTACGCCCACCACCTTCGTGATCGATCGTTCAGGGGTCGTCCGCCATCGGGTGGTCGGGTACTTCGCTCCACCTGCGCTACGCGTGGCCGTGAATCGGCTCCTGAAAGAGGCGCCGGCGGCAGCCGCTATAGTGCCCTAAATGCGAAAAGCGGCCGACGACAGTGAGTGTCGTCGACCGCTGACTTACGAGTTCCTGAGGGCCGCTGCCTAGTGGCGGAAGAGCCGCCGGCCTGTGAAGACCATCGCCATCCCGTGCTCGTTCGCTGCTGCAATGACCTCATCGTCGCGGATTGACCCGCCCGGCTGAATCAGCGCTTTCACACCTGCCGCAGCGGCAGCGTCCACACCATCCCGGAACGGGAAGAAAGCGTCCGACGCCAGTACCGATCCAGTGAGGTCGAGCCCGGCATCGGCCGCCTTTCTCACCGCAAGCTTCGAGGAATCGACTCGGCTCATCTGGCCAGCCCCGATGCCCAGAACGGCGCCTTCACGAGCCATAAGGATCGCGTTCGACTTCACGCCGAAGATGGCAGCCCAGGCGAAGCGGAGGTCGTCCCACTCAGCCTCGGTCGGCTCACGGCCCGATGCAACGGACCAGTCGGGGTTCTCCACGGCATAGAACGGAGGAATAGGCGGCGTCTGAACGAGCATGCCACCGTAGACGGACCTCAGCATCCGCGGCTCCGGAACTCTGCACCAGTTCGCGAGGAACTCCTGACTCAACTCGGCATTCTCCGGAACCGCGCCTTCGGAAGGTACCGGGCCTCCCTCATAGGTCAGAAGACGGATGTTCTTCTTTTGGGTGAGCGCAGCCAACGCGACCTCGGAGTACCCAGGGGCGACGATGCACTCTACGAAGAGCTGAGAGATCAGATCGGCCGTGGCACCGTCCACTTCTCGGTTCACCGCAATCACCGAGCCGAAGGCGCTCATCGGGTCTGTCGCGAGGGCCTTCGTGTAGGCTTCCGCCAAGGTGTCAGCGATCCCAAGGCCGCAGGGCGTCGTGTGCTTGATGATGCACAC
>JAQWPM010000027.1 GCA_029245345.1 Longimicrobiales bacterium | reverse complement strand
GGTGGAGGATGGCCTCGGGATACAAGGTGCTGGACCTTTTCGAGGCTGATATCGACCTTTCCTGTCACCCTCCCTTCATCGCCGGAGGCGCCGGTGCTTGTGCCGGTCGGCACACATCGACCCCACTGAAACACCGTTCCCCGAAAAATTCTGGTAGCTTTGGCGGGTCCCTTTTCTCCACAGGCGAGACCCCAGTACCCCCCTATGCCACCGTCATTGACGCTGAACCACTATCCACTGTTTCTGCGCGTCCTGAGTTGCGGGCCTGAGTGGGGCGGGGCAGAATCAGGGCATGACACGCTTACTCGTAGACTGGAAAAAACAATGACATCGCTCCACTTAGCGACCGAGACCGTGGTGGCCGCAGCCCCCGCGAAGCTCTGGGAGGTCATGTCCGACTACGGGACGGCGTGGAAGTGGATGGACCTCAAGGAGGACGAGTACGTCGTCTCCGCGGGCAGCGCGATCGGCTCCACCCGCACCATGACGCACATGCCCGAGACCTTCGTCGAGATCGTGCGCAAGAACGACGCGGAGACCATGTCGTTCTCCTACGAGGCCACCGAGGGGGCCGCCCAGGTCAACCTGTCCAAGTACGTACCGACGTTTCAGGTCGTGCCGGAGGGCAGCGGGTCCAAGGTCCTGTACTCCGTCGACTTCGTCGTCGTGAACCCGGGCGAGGGAATGCCGAAAGACGGCGAGCCTCCGTTCGCCACGGCCGACGGGCTGAAGGCGATGTTTGTGGACATCTACGCTGGGTGGGTAAACAACGCCGCCAAGCTGGCGATGTGAACACGCAAAATGTTTTACGAGAAACAACAACAGCAACAATCCGGCCGAGCTGACGGCCACTAGGCCCCCTCCGTGGCACCCAGCCACACCCAGCTATCCAGCAGTGTTTTCGCATTGAAATAGGGTCGAGTTTTCGCTAGCTTCATAGCGTGCAGAACGACATTGCACCCCGGCGAGTTGTTGCGATTGCAACCGGGTTAACAAGGTGCTAAACCGCTCGGGAGGGTCCCGCGTGGTTCGCCATGCGGGACCCTTTTGTATGGAGGCTCAAGAGCCATGCCCAACAGACGGTATGCTTACGACTGTTGCTATCCCGGGAAGATGAGATGCGGAAGCCCCACCTGCTTCAAGTGCGGTGCCCGTGGCCGTTATGTCGGCTGGGCACTGTCCATGCACGAGGCTCAGAACGCTTTCTCACGTGCGACCGGGCTCCCCCCCTACGGTCCTGCTAGGGCTTCGCCAGAAGGCCAGGCCATCATCGCGCGTCTCGTGGCGTGCGAGCTGTGCGACCGAACGGGCCTGATTCAGGATCGAGCCAACGACACCTGGGCATGGTGCCCAGCGTGCGGAGGGAATCGGAGCGCAATCGACGGACGCTTCCGCCCCGACGCGAAGGGAGCACACAACGATCCGATGAACGGAATCTTGCGCCTCAAGGAACTGGCGGGCACGAGACGGTGCCCGAGCTGCCGAGGGCCGTGGTATTGGGGTGGGGTCGGTGAGGACCCGCCTAAAGGGTCGGTCTGCCCGAGGTGTGAGTAGGGGCTTGAACGCCATGCCTGACAGGATCTATCAAGTACGACTGCGATGATTGCCACAGGATTCGGTCCTTGCACGGGGACTGCTATCGGTTCGAGGAGTAGATATGCCAAGGTTCAAAAGGATCGTGTTCGACAACGGTTTCGTGCTTTGGGACGGGGGCTCCAAGAAGGAGTGCGACGAGTTTTGGGCGAGTGGGGCAGGTGGTCCACCTATAGCATCACCCTCCCTCTCTCTGTCCACGAAGGAGATGCGCTCCGAGGAACGCGAGAACCCACGCGGGGATGGCGACACCGGCGTCGCGGGCGGCACGGATTCCGGCTAATCCCGACTCCGCGAAGATCCTACGGAAGTTCTGAATGTCGTCTCGGACGCCGCCGTACTTAGTAGCCGCTAGGCCGGCCCGCTCCGCGAGCAACCCACACCGTGGGGGCTTGCCCACCTCAGCCCCTCTCGTCAGCCCTGTGTGCCGCTGTGAGCGGATAGGGCGCACTCATGCAGCCACTGGGATTGTGGAAGCGTTCGATGCAGTCGAAGACGTCGGCGCGGGCATCGGCCAGAGGATCTGCTCGCGATTCGGTGACTTGCACCGCATCTTGTTCGCATGTCTGACCCCATCACCCGCCTGAACGCAGCCCTAGAGGGCCGCTCTCTTCATTAGCGCCCAGCCACTCCTAGCTATCCAGCACTGTTTTGCTCGCCCGATCAGGCTAGTACGTTGAAAGAACACTTCCGAATTCAGGAGAAAGTAATGCGGATTCCGTCAGGGTTGATCGCAGCTGTACTCGTCGTCCTATCTGGATGTACGACTCCCTCATCGCCAGATCTCGCCGCCGAAAAGGCAGCCCTTCATGCGCGCATGGAAGGGGTGGTCGCAGCGGAAGCGGCGTTCAACGTACCGGAAGTTCTGACCTACTGGGCTGAGGGCGCGATCATGCAACCGGCCGGTTCACCGCAGATCGAGGGCAAGGACGCGATTCGCGAACTACTCAGCCAGTATTTCGAGAGTGGATTGGTGCGGGAGTTTTCCGGCTCGTCTTCGCATATGGAGATGTCGGCGGGAGGCGACCTCGCCTACGAGTACGGCGTCAATCGCATGGTTTTGGCCGGAGAGGACGGAGACCTTCTGGATATGGGCAAGTACCTGGCGATATGGAAGAAGATCGATGGTGAGTGGATGGTTGCAGCGTTGAGCTTTACGAGTGACGCTGCGGAGCCCAGCCTGATCTCCGGTTGACTCAGTGCCGAGGTGGGTTGTGCAGGTAGGAGCGAGCGAAGCGAGGTGATGGACTTGCATGACAGTGACTGGGTTTCCGTTCCATCCAGACATCGTATTCCGGTCTCCCGCTCAGCCCCGCCGGCGCCTTGGCCGCTTCTAAGCGGGTCGAGTGTTGCGGTGGCCTGTGGTGCGTTGACTACAGCCGCTCCGCTAACCTGTCCACGTCGACTCTGATGCCGCTGTTCTTCGCGGCCAGCACGACGCCATAGCCCTCGCCACTGTAGGTGTTGCCCCAAGCCGTCTCGTCGGGAAACGCGGGGAAGAACGTCGCGACCTCGCTCTTCACCGCGGCCACGTTGGCTGCCTTACTCGAATCTTCCTTATTGACTAGCAGGAATTCCTGAACCCCCCATAGGTGCGTAGTTCGAGTGAACTATTCTCGGCGTCCCAGACGTCAGATTCCATACTGACGAAACGCGAGTAGAATATTCAACTCGACCTTCGTCAGTCATGTACGCTCCCTCTTGAATGTGCAGGGAAATCGCACCACTCATGTCGTCATTGAAAGTTACATCAATGTCTCTGGCCGATCCCTCGATCCAATCAATGCCCGACACGAGACCTACATAGTCATCTCGCGACATATGACTGCAGGGAGCCATATTTGACAGGCACATCGACACTTCTTCGGCCATGCTAGCATTGATGGCTTCGCGTTGTTCCTCTTCAGAGGCGATCACCTCCATCAATCCTTCTAAGACATCGACTACGGCTTGCCTCATATCTTCTTCGTCATTCTTTCTGGAATAGATTTGTGCATTTCTTCCGTAAGTGGTATTGCCACCTCGATCTATAGCCCCTAGCTGAGCTTCCATTGCATTTTCTATATCTCCGAACTGAGCAAGTAGTTCAGCTTTTGAATCGAAGGCATTAGGTCCAGAGTAAACCTCTGTATACAAGGTGAGATATTCGCGGGAGGTTGCTTCGTCTTCGCCTTCCAAACCCCACATAGCCTGTCCGTAACCATAGGCTAACATGTTGTAGGCTGGTGCAGCCAATCCAGAAAACTCCATCGCAAATGCTTTAAGTGCCTCTATTCCCTCGAGATCTGGAGTGATCGCACACCACTGGAAAAGACCTTCCTGAGGAAAGTCAGCCGCCACTTCAGCACAGGTAGCCCTCCGCTCTTCAGACTGAAGGATATCCATCCAAGCAGACTCAGCATCTGTCATCGGCGCTCCACTAAGATTGTCGAGTCTCGAAACCTGAGATCCCAAATCAGGAAACTCGGTTCCAAAGTCGAAGGCAATTGCAGCCTGAGTGATCTTGGCAGCGGTACAAGTTGGGTCAATCATCAACGCCGCCTGCGAGAGGCCCCAAGCTCTTCCCGTCTCAATATTCAGAGATGCCATTATAGCTTCATTCACTAAAGCATGACCCTGCTCGGTACACGAAGTGGAAGAAATCCACTGATCACCGGTACCTACGGTGGTTGCCGAACCAAAAGTCGATGCTTCGTCCTGTCCGCTGCACGCCGCACTTGCAACCGCCAGAGATAAACAGAATACACCTAGACGGGACTGAATCATCGTTGCTTCTCCTGTAAAATGACGAGCGGCAGGCGGCTGTGCTTACCACGCCATCGCTAGTTAATCAAACCATAAGTGGCAGCGGAACGATCCTGCAAATCCTGTACAAGAATGTACTGGGATCGACAACGCTATAATTTAGTAATTATGGAATAATGCCGCAAACCATAACAGGAGGGCAAATCAGTTCGGGGACATTCGCATGTGGTACTGATCATTGGGAGTCTGCTCTTACTGCTTATCTCGATTTGTCTTCGTCAGAAGAACAAGGACGAGGCCGGCTCACGTCCTCAAAATTGTGAATTCTGTGAACTGCATTCTGCACAGGGACTTGAGTTGCCCGAGCGTGTGGGCGGGTGGCTCGACCTCAGCGGGTTGACCACGGTGGAAGGATTGAAGCTGCCCAACCATGGAGGCGTAGGTTAGCCTGGCCGGGTGTGGTTGCGGGAACCCAGCCACGCCCAGCGATCCAGCACTGTTCTGCGCGTCCTGAGTTGCGGGCCTGAGTGGGGTGGGGCAGAATCAGGGCGTGGCCCTGATACCGTGCTACGAATGCGAGAAGGAGATCAGCGACAAGGCAGCCGCCAGCGCCGAAGCGAAAGGCTCCACCCCCGAGACGCCGGATGCCGATGGGACCGCCGAAGGGAGGGTGTGGTCACCGACGGAATAGACCCGAGACGATTCGGTCGGGCCCGCCGACCGTGTCGTTCCGACAACCTGAACACGGCCCTTGGAGGCCTCAGCGAATGAGACTGAATCTGTGCTTCCGTGGCGTCGTTCTCGGTGCACTTGTCGCCGCGAGTTGCAGCCCCGCTCCTACGGCCACCCGCCAGCCAGTGCTGACCGTATATCAATCATCCGCGTCGATCGGTGATCCCCATATCGTGAGTGACGCTCTCGCCCGTCGGAGCATCATCTATTCCGTTTACGAGGCTCTCGTGCGACTGGATGAGCTGGGCAACTACCAGCCAGCCTTGGCTGAGCGATGGGAAGTGGGAGAGGATGCGCGGAGCTGGACGTTCCACCTGCGCGACGGTGTGACATTTCATAATGGTGAGGTGCTGAGCGCTTTCGACGTGGTCGCTACCCTCGGTCGGGTTCTGGACCCCTCGATTGGGGGTGCCTTCGGGACCCAGGGCGTTTACATCAGCTATCTGGGAACGGCGGAGATATCGGCTCCCGACGACATGACGGTAAGGATCGTCACCGTGGACCCTATGGCGGACCTCTTGGACCTCGTCGTCGATATGCCGATCAGCCCCGCGAGCGAGTTGCATCGATTGCCCGAGGCCTACGTCGGGAGTGGCCCGTATGAGATCATCGAGCAGAGCGGCACGCGACTCGTCATCGCCGCGCATGATGACTATTGGGGAGAGACCCCGGACTACGATGAGATCCACTGGGTTGCCGAAGGCGATTCAGAAAAGCGGGTGGACGCCCTGCTGGACGGTCGAGCCGATATCGCAGCTGGCATCGGCATTCAGGGTCGGGATCGGATCGCGGAGGATGGAACGGCTCTGACTCACGAAGCGAACAGCGGATTGGCCATCATCTTCATGGCCAATAGCCTCGAAGGGGCAGGAAGTGATCGCCGCGTGCGGCAGGCCTTGAACTACGCTCTCAACGTCGATGGGATCATCGAAGAGATCAAGCATGGGGCGGCCCAGCCGTTGAGTGGCTACCTGACCCCGAATCACTTCGGTTACAACCCCGAGACGCCCCCATACCCCTATGATCCCGACAGGGCGCGAAGCCTCTTGGCCGAAGCCGGTTACGCGGACGGGCTCGAGTTGGTTTTCGACATCCCTCAGGTGATGCCTGATGAGATGCCGGAGCTGGCACGGATGATGGCGGAGCAGTACGGCCAGGTCGGAATCACAGTGGAAATCGTCGAGCACCAGGACCGGTCGGCCTACTCCCAGATGGTCCGGGAGAAGAAGATCAACAATGCGGCTGGCTTCGACTCCAGTCCGCGCAGCACCTATCGGGTCCTGAGGGAAAAGATCCACTCCGGGCTCAAGGGCCCCTGGTGGGAGGGGTACGAGAATGCGGAGGTTGATGCCTTGATCGGAGAAGCGCAGGCGACCGTCTCCGACACGAAGCGCCAGGCCATCTACCGACGGATCTACACGATCATCCGCGACGACGCTCCTTGGATTTTTCTCTACAACCCGACCCTGTACTGGGGCGTCGATGCAACGATCACGGACTGGAAGCCACGAGTGGACGGTCTGCTCGTGTTTTCCTGACCGAAGGGTCATCTCCGCTCACCAGACCAGCAGTCACCGGACCACGATCACCGGTCCGCCCAGGCGCTCGACCTCGGGGTTCAGCCCAGGAAGCTCCGGAAGCGGATGGGTGCGTCACCAAAGATGGACGGACACTTCTCTATGTCGGGATCTCCCCGAAGAACGAAGGAAGCGAAGCGGAGCGCGAGGGATGAGCCGATTGCAGATGAAACAGGCCAGCAGAGAAGCGGCAACTCGCCCTCCCTCCGTGGCACCCCGCCACACCCAGCGATCCAGCAGTGTTCTGATCGTCGTGAGTTGCGGGTCTGAGTGGGGCAGAATCAGGGCATGAAGAGAGCAGTTGAGTTGAGTGCCGTGTTGTTTTCACTGCTCTTGTGGAGTTGTGGGGGAGAAGATGCTCCTACCGTGCCCCCTCCTGCAGTGACGCTCCCGCCATTCGGAGGCACGATCTTCATCGATCCGAACATCATCACGTCCTCGGACCCGACCACGTTCCAGGACCTGTCGTTCGCCGGGCAGGGTTCTCGAACGATGTTCGACCGACGGGTCGACGGATGGATCACGGTCGACGCCTACCTGTTCAACGCCAGCTTCGACGACGGTCTGGCTGCTGAAATTCAGGTCAATCCGGAGTTCGGCGGACCCGGTGTGGCATTGGTCGAGGCGGAGAAGTACGCCGAGGTGATCGGTCGATTGCCGACCGCGCTTCGCAAGGATGTGGAGACCGTTTGGATCCACAAGGGCACTCAGCCGTTCGGTGGTGGGAACAACAACCTACTCATCCACACAGGCCAAGCCGACCTCTACACGGCGGACGGCATACTGGAGGAGACGTTTGTGCATGAGGCCGCCCACACGTCGCTGGACGCGGCTCATGCCTCAGCACCTGCTTGGCTTGCCGCCCAGTCCGCCGATCCCACGTTCATCTCTACCTACGCACGCGATTTTCCGAACCGCGAGGATATCGCGGAGAGTTTCCTGCCCTATATGGCCATCCGATACCGATCAGATAGGATTTCCCAGTCGATTGCAAACACGATAATGCAGACGATGCCAAACCGGATTGCCTATTTTGACAATCAATCGTTCGACATGTATCCGATCGAATAATCCTTGCCTTTGCGTCTCCCTGGAAGGCGTGGCACCTAGCCACACCTAGCTTCCAGCACTGTTCTGCGCGTCCTGAGTTGCGGGCCTGAGTAGGGTTGGGCAGGATTAGGAGAAGTACTGCCCGACGCACGCGAGGGTCATCCGATGAAGAAACTCCCCGGGCCCCGACTCATGCTGCAAGCCTATGCAAACAAGCCTGCGATGGAGGGTTTCGGCCAGCGTGCGGAAGCGAATAGCCGTGCTGCTACTCCCTTGTGGATAGAACGAGGCCAGTAAGGAGGTAAAAACCCGTGGCAGGAAATGCAGAGAAGGGTGGCACACGGCGCTGGAGCCGCTGGAGGATGGCCGGCTGGACCGCCGGAGCGTTCATGCTGCTGCTGGCCCTGGTTGCGCAGCAGTTCATCGGTGAAGTGAGCTGGGTGGACAATCTCGCTCAGACCGGGACCTTGCTCATCGGAGTTGGGATCGCTGTTGAACTGGCATCAAGGAAGACCGGCGAAGCCGCATACCGAGCCGCCGTTGGTCTTGCGCTAGGCTCAGCGGTGCTCCTCGGCTGGGTGAACGGTGCCGTTGGCATCATCGGATCCGAGGACAACGACGCTAACCTGATGTATGGCGGGGTGCTCGTTGTCGGAGCAATTGGTGCCGTCATCGCGCGCTTCAAACCCGAAGGAATGGCGCGTGCGTTGTTCGCGACGGCGCTCGCTCAGACGCTGGTTGCCGTGGTCGCGCTGGTCGGGCAGATGGGTTCCCCGTATAGCGCGCCGCTGGAGATCGTGACCATTAACGGATTCTTCGTTGCGCTATTCGTTGGATCGGCCGTGCTGTTTTCGAAGGCGGCGCGCGGCTGACCCGATCATGGGCGGCACCCCACCTGCCCCCCCGACCTAGAAGACGGCCCCTAGCTCCCCCCCGTGGCACCGCCTAAAAACGACAAAAGGCCGTCCCCGAAGGGACGGCCTTTGTCATTAGATCAAGTCGTTGTCACCCCAGTTTGGCTTGGAACATCGCCCGTAGTTCAGCGTCATTCTGTACCGGAGTGATCGTGGAGCTAATGAGTGGGCCCCAATTAAACATCCAGGCCTGGACATCCGTGACGGTAGGTGAATCACAGATTGCCCACCCTTGCTCGCCAGCGAAATCGTGCCAGCGACCGATCACGTCGACATCGCCAGCGTCAGCGGCGTCGTCCTCCGCAGTCATCGAGGCGAAATTGGCCGCTGCATCCATTTTTGTGTCGGAGTTGAGACTCCAACGAATCATGTACAATGCCATCTATTTCCTCTCCCTGTTGAGCGTGACGGGAGACCGTAGCTATCGGTAGAGACTTCGGCAAGCATACTGGAGCGGCCGGCACTGTTCTGCTCGTCCTGAGCTGCCCTAACCGGTGCTGTGTTCACATTGGAATAGGGCCGAAATTCCGCGATATTTATACCGTGCAGAATGACCCTGCACCCCGGCGAGTTGTTGCGATTGCAACCGGGTTAACAAGGTGCTAAACCGCTCGAAAGGGTCTCGTGCGGAAAGCCGTGCGGGACCCTTTTGCTGTTTGAGAGAATGGGGAGTTCGTGGTGAAACGTCCGAGATTTGCACTAGACTAGACTCGCGTATAGGATGTGCATTGCTTTGAATTCTTCTCACTAGGAGTAGCCTCCAACGGCCTCACGTTTGGTTGCTGTCTTATTCGCATGTGCACTGTTCGCATGTGTTTCTGCAGAAGAACACCTGCCAACTGAAGCTGAGATGGAATCGCACTTGGCGACCATCTCGGAAGAATTCATCAGCGCTTGGAATGCGGGGGATGCTACGGGGCTTGCCACCCAGTTTCATCCGGAAGGGAGACGTCTGAACAGCGATGTGCAGGAGGTGTGGTTTGGCCGTCAGGCGATTGAGGACGGGTTCACGATGATGCTGGCTGCGGATAATCCTTAGGGATGTCCACGTGTTCAACGCTACGAGGAGCAGGCTCGCTATGACCACACGCCGCAACTTCATCGCTACGGCCTCGAAGGGACTTCTGGGCGCGAGTGCGATTCCCGCGTTCGGTCCGATCAGACCAGGCCTTAGAAGAACGGCCAGCGGTACGGGCCTGGTCTACGACAGGCGCTATCTCGACCACGTCCTGCCGGAGCGTGCAGGCGAGGCACACCCAGAGAGCCCACTTCGGCTCGTTCGAATGATGGAGGTCTTTGCTGAACGCGGACTCGATCAGGCAGTGCTTCCTCTGTCGCTTCTGGATGACCCTTTGTCCCACGTGCAGTACGCGCACACAGCCGAGCACGTCGACTCGGTCAGTACGATCGACGTCAGCGGCCGGATCGCGGAGCTTGCAGTCTCCGGGGCGCTCGGAGCGGTCGAAGCCGTCGCGCGCGGAACAGTGAAGAACGCCTTCTGCGCGAGCCGACCCCCAGGGCATCACGCGAACAACACGGGGGCGGAAGAGGGCTTCTGCTTCTACAGCAACGCGGCCATTGCGGCGAGGTACGCACAGCGGGTTCACGGGTTCGAGCGAATCCTGATCATCGACTGGGACTACCACCACGGGAACGCAACTCAGAATGCGTTCTATGATGACCCGAGCGTTCTATTCTTCTCCACGCATGACTGGCAGGCGTACCCAGGGACGGGAGATCCCGCCATGACGGGCGAGGGCGAGGGCACAGGCTCCAATATCAACTGGCATCTGGACTGCGGCGCACGGGACGTGGACATGCTGCGCGCCTGGGATGAAGCGCTTCTGCCCGCCGTGAGCCGATTCCAGCCGGATTTCATCATTGTCTCGGCCGGCTTCGACAGCCGACGCGACGATCTTCTCGGCTGCTTCGACGTGACGGACGATGCCTTCCGGCGCATGACGCGGATTGCGCTCGACCTGGCCGAAGACTTCACCGACGGGCGGCTGGTCTCACTTCTCGAAGGTGGCTACAACGTGGAAGGGAACGCCCTCGCTGCTGCTGCCCACCTTGAGACGCTGCTCGACGGTTCGTGACGCGGTCGCTGCAAGACGCTCACCGTGGTGAGGACGTGCCGGAGGACGATGCGGTGGCACGATACAGCCTGCCCAACCCCTACAGTTGTGGTAACGAGACGGTCACCTCCGACCCCTGTCCTCCCGGCCTAGAAGACGGCAACTAGCCCCCCCTCCGTGGCACCCAGCGTCGTCCGCGAAGGAGAGTATTCGGACCTGCACGTCCTGCCTAGTTGAGCCTCTCCCGCTTCCAGAGATCCCGCACTTCGTCGTCCAGCCCCGTCATTTCCCAGCGGATCAGCGACATCGGGAGCCGCCCGGCTGCCATGAACGTGTCGTGGAACTCCTTGAGGTCGAAATCGTCGCCCATCTGGCGCTTGCGATCGGCGAGGAGTTGCTGCATCTGCAGCATGCCGATCGTGTATCCCAGCCCGTAGCCGGGTGGCCGGCGCAGGTAGATCTCAGCGTCGACGCGCGCGACGTTCTCGTCCAGCCACGGTGTGCGCTCCATCCACCACGCTACGACTTCGTCGACCGTCATCTCGTTGAGCTGGAGCCACACATCCGCCGGCACCCTGGCGGCCCGGAAGATACCGAAGATGTGGATGAGCTCGCGGACCCGCGGCACGTCGTCGAGCAAGCCAACGTTCATGAAGGCTTCTTCCAAATAGACGCCCCAACCTTCGGTACGCGCCGCGCTGGTGATCTTGCCGCGGATGGGGTGTGTGTTGTGCCGTTCGAGCAATCCGTCGAAACGATGCCCGGGGATGACGGCGTGCAAGTGATCGGGCGTCGGGTTACGGAACTGCACCTGCTCCCAGAAGTTCGGGCCCCCGGGACGGACGATCCACGGCACGTTGGTGTCGAGATCCTTAACGTAGTCCGGGATCGTGATGATGTCCTCCTTCACCAGAAACCTACGGATCCGCGCGTCGGCGCTATCGATCCGCGCCGCATACTCCCCCGCCGATTCCGGAAGTTCGATCGGCGCCAGGTGCCGGTTTCGATGCTGCTCCAGCGCATACTCGCTCCCGAGGCGGCTCAATTCCCGTAGGCCCAGCGTAACGATCTGATCCGCGTCGTACGGCATGAGCTTCACGTGCTTCAGGTACCAGTCGAACATCTCCCGACCCACGCCGGCTTTTCCGGTCATGTCGCCGCGATGTGCGACGAGCCAGTCGTGGAAGCCCCGGACGGATTCCCGGGCCGCGGCGATGTCGGCGTGGAGATCGGGCTGCTGGGTGTCCGCTCGCTCGCGGAAGTCGTCGTACCAGCCAATGACGCCGGCCGGTGGCGTTGCTCGATATGGATAACCGTGCCCCACACCGTCGGCGTTGGTCAGATTGAAGATCGCGAGGTCCGCGTAGTCGGCGGCTACTTCCGTGAGATTGTTCTTTGCCTGCTCCACCAAGAGGGAGATGGCCTCGAGGCGCGTCCGGAGTGCTTTGGTTTCATCCTCGTCCAATGGCAAATCTGGGAACGTGATGCGCAGCATCTGATCCACATAGAATCCAGGGTCTCTGGACCAAGGGCGGGACACGTTCAAGAGGAAATCGTGTTTATCGAATCGGGAACGAACTGCCAGATAGTCGACCTGTTGATCGAGATCCCAGTCCACGACTGCCATGTCCTCGAGCCGCTCCTGGAAGTCCCGCATCTCGGCTTGACGACGCTCGACGGCGGCCTCGCCGTAGTCGGGATAGACGTCGGTCGCGCTGCCGGCGATGTCCCGGTTCGGAACGTTGCCCGACGCCCTGGCCGGATCTGTCCACTCAAGGAATTCTTGCAACAGTGCAACGAGATCATCGTAAGTGCCCGATCTGTCCGGTATACCCTCCGGACGTGCATCTCCCGCCTGGCATTGGAAGGCCGTCAAGAGCAGCAGCAGCAGCGCCGAGGCGGATTTGATCGAGGTCGACGTCTTCATACGCTCTGATCCGTGATGAGGTGTGCGGTGCCAGTCGGCCAGCCGAGGGACGCTGAATCCCTCAGGTTGGTCCCAGAATGCTACCAAACAGTACGGCGCGCTGCGCCTGAGCAGGGGAAGAAGCTCTCGGGTCAGTAGGAAGCTCGATAGGTAGTTGACCTGGAAGTGAAGCTCGTTTCCGTCGTCACTCAGTTGCCGGGGGCCTTCCAGCCAGATCCGGGCGTTGTTGATGAGCACGTCGATCCGATCGTAGTCACGCCGGATCGCCCATGCCAGCGACCGGACTTCGTCGAATGAAGCGAGGTCAGCAAGGTACAGGCGTGCGCTCCCGCGCCCCTCGGCTTCAATCTCGGCCACAAGCTCCAT
>JAQWPM010000026.1 GCA_029245345.1 Longimicrobiales bacterium | reverse complement strand
CCGCGTCTCCGCCATGCTTCTTGGATTGAGTGAGCGTGATCGCTGCTGTCAGCGTCGTTTTACCATGATCAACGTGACCAATCGTGCCCACGTTGACGTGTGGTTTCGTCCGCTCGAATTGTGCCTTACCCATCGTTCGCTCTCTGAGTCTGTTCGTGTGTTTCCTTGCTACGTCGGGTAGCAAGCTCTGAGCGGGGATTGAACCCGCGACCTCGTCCTTACCAAGGACGCGCTCTACCACTGAGCTATCAGAGCGCGTTGCTGACTTCTGTACTTCACACTGCAAGCGGGAGACGGGACTCGAACCCGCGACCCTCAGCTTGGAAGGCTGATGCTCTAGCCAACTGAGCTACTCCCGCAGCGCTTCAAACTCCAGCTTTCGACTTCATTTGCCTTCCGCAAGCGGAGAAGCAGTGGTGGGGGGAGGATTCGAACCTCCGAAGGCGTAGCCAACAGATTTACAGTCTGTCCCGTTTGACCGCTTCGGTACCCCACCAAATTTTCCCGAAACAGTCCTTTCGGGGGTGTTCACTCAATCCGTCCACGCATCCCCACCTAACGCGGAAAAGAGCCGCCCCATGCAGATGGGGCGGCCTTTTACGGCCGAGCTATGGAAGGTAACCGACCCCCTGCGAGGCGTAAACCCCCGAAACGCACCGTAACTACAGGTCATCCGAGGTCCTGCTCGGAGGACGAACCACAAGCTGGCGAAGGGACTTGAACCCCCAACCTGCTGATTACAAATCAGCTGCTCTACCAGTTGAGCTACGCCAGCACTCGTTAGTGAAAAAGTAACCCAGCCGCCTGAACGGTCAACGAATTGCGTGCAGATGGCACACCTAGGCCGTCCAGCGGGCTGCCTTTACATGCGGAGGACCCGGGCCAGGAGTCCGATGGCCACGGTAGCCGCCAGTAACAGCCCCCATCCTACCCTGGACCCTGTCTCGTACACCGGATCAGCGGTCGCATCCTCTGGCGTGCGCACGACCCCTGTCGGTGTGACATCGTAGAAAAATGAGAGCACGACGGCCAAAGGTAAGCCCAGAACAGCGGCTCCGAGGAGAATGCGGTGCAAGGTGTCACTCTCTCCTCCCGTTCCGACCACCCACTTCGCCACCTCGACCAGGGCAAACGCGATGGTGATATAGGCGCTGGAGACCCGGCCGACGCGGCGGCGCCTCAACTCCTCCCAGGCCCCTACCCTGTTCTCTTCTGTTTCGTCCATGGGTTCTCTTTGGCTCAGCGGGAAGAAGCGGCTAGCCGACCACCTTCCAGCGTGTCCCGTCCGCTCCGTCCTCGAGTACGATGTCCTTCTCCGCGAGCTCGTCTCGAATCGCATCGGACGTCGCGAAGTCCTTTTTGGCTCGCGCATCCGCACGTTCCTGGATCTTCTGTTCGACATACGCGGCCATGTCGTCATCCACCGACCGTGAAGCGTGTGCGACTTCGAGAAGGCCGAGCACCTCGTCCATCGATCGAAGAACCACGACGACGGCATCACGGTCCGAGGACGACACCACCCCCCGCGAGTCCAATTCGGCATTGACCCCACCGACCAGAACAAAGATCGCAGCCATGGCATCTGCAGAATTGAAGTCGTTGTCCATCGCAGATTGGAACGACCCGCGCGCCGACTCGGCCAACTCCGGGAGCTTCGAGGCTTCTGCCGCGTCATCCACGACCGCGGCATCGAGCCGGGCTTCGAAATCCAATATGCGTTGAACCGCAGCCGCGGACGCCTTTAGTCCGTCACGCGTGAAGTTCAGCTCACCGCGGTAATGCGACGAGATGAGTTGGTGGCGGATCGAGGCAGGATCGTACCCTTCTTCGAGGAGTTCGCGGACCGTGATGAAGTTGCCGAGTGACTTCGACATCTTCTTGCCCTCGACGAACAGATGCCTCACATGCATCCAGTAACGGACGAACGGCAATCCGGTCGCACATTCGGACTGCGCGATCTCGTTTTCATGATGCGGGAAGACAAGATCTTCGCCCCCGAGGTGCATGTCGAGGGTGTCACCCAGTTCGGTTGTGCTCATGACCGAGCACTCTAGATGCCAGCCAGGCCGACCCCTGCCCCAAGGTGAGTCCCACGCAGCGCCGACCTTCTCGTCTTCTTCTGTGGCGGCCTTCCATAGGGCGAAGTCACGGGCGTCTTCCTTCTCGTATTCGTCGTGGTCCACGCGGGCGCCAACGATGAGCGTCGAGGTGTCGATACCCTTGAGCTTTCCGTATTCAGCGAATGACTCGATCGAGAAGTAGACCGCACCATCCTCAGAGGCATACGCGTGTCCGCCTTCGACCAGTCGTCCAATGAAGGTGACCATGCGCTCGATGTACTCCGTCGCGCGCGGATAACGATCGACGGTGCGGATTCCCAGCGTTCCGGTGTCCTCGAGGAAGACGTCTCCGAACGGGCCGGTATGCTCCGTGATGGACAGGCCAGCCGCAAAGGCAGTCTCGATCACCTTGTCATCTACGTCCGTCAGGTTCATGACGAACGTGACGTCATATCCGCTCCACTCGAGATAGCGGTGCACGAGATCGAAGAAGAGGAAAGTCCTGAAATTCCCAATGTGGGCATGGTTGTAGATGGTCGGTCCACACGCGTATACCGTGGCCCTTCCCTCATTGAGAGGCTCGAACAGCTGCAGTGATCGCGTCGCGGTGTTGTGGACCTTCAGCGTCATCCATCCCCCAGATCATTAATAGCGACTGCGGCGGCGGTCATTCCTCGACGGACGTAGCGATTTCACTCAAGATCGCTGCCAGCGAAGCGGCTGGGTCGTCGGCCTGTGTGATCGGACGGCCGATGACCAGATAGTCCGAGCCAGCCAGCACCGCGGCGGCGGGAGTAGCTACCCGGCTCTGATCTCCCCGATCCGATCCGGACGGCCGAATCCCGGGCGTAACGATAAGAAGGTCTTCGGGGACCTGCCGACGCAGCCAGGACGTCTCGAGCGCGGACGCGACCACCCCATCCAATCGACTCTCCGTAGCCAACTCTGCCAAGCGTCCGACCTCTTCACGGATCGACCGAATCTCTCGTCCCCACACCGACTCGATCTCGGCCCCGGACAAAGACGTCAGTACGGTGACTCCTAGGATCTTGATTCGCCCTGCAGCCGCCTCCCGAGCAGCGTCAAGCATCGCGGTGCCCCCCGCGGCGTGCACGGTGAGCAGATCAACCCCGAGTTCGGATGCCGCGCGCACGCCCCCCGCAACGGTGTTGGGAATGTCGTGGAGCTTAAGGTCCAAGAAGACCCGCTTCCCACGTTCCGTGAGCTCCGTGACCACGGCCGGGCCCGCTCGTGTGTAGAGCTCTAGGCCCACCTTGTAGAAGGTCCCCGCCTCGCCGAGCACGTCGACCATGGCGAGGGCCTCGTCAGCCGACGCAAAGTCCAGTGGGACGATTACCTCAGCCACACGCCCTCCCTCTCCCATGAAAATTCGTGGTTCGTACCTATAGGATGGCTCATTTCGGTGGTGCGCGCAGGTCGTCCCATCGATCTGAAGGGCGCCCCCACCTACTCAGTCCGCGCACGACCTTCTCCGCAGCGCGTGGAGCGGCGAATGAGGCAGTGCCTATTTCGACTAACGAAGCCCCTGCTCGGGCGTACGCCACAGCATCGGTCGGAGCGAACACTCCGCCCACACCGACGATGGGCAGCACCGTTGCCGCTGAAGCTATGCCTACAGCCCTCAGCCCAACGGGTCTCAGCGCCGGGCCACTCATCCCTCCCTGCCCCGCACCTAACTCCGGTGTGCCATCCCTCGCATGAAGGAGGATTCCAGGAACGGTGTTCACTAGGGTCAACGCGTCCGCACCGGCTTCCGTCGCGACCCGAACCGTATTCCCAAGATCGGGATCGTTCGGTGCGAGTTTGGCAACGACGGGCCGCTCCGTACGGGCCCGACATCCGCTGAGGATTTCCGAAACAGCCTCTGGATCGAGCGCGAAGGGCGCGCCGCCCCTCTTCGCGTCGTTCGGACATGACAGGTTGACCTCAAAACCGAGGAATCCGTCCTCCCCGTCCAACCCCTCTATAAGACGGAAGTACTCCTCTGTCGTGTGACCGGCGATGCTTACCAAGACCTGTGCCCGGCGGATGTTGTCGCGGATCCAGGGCAGCTTATCTCGTTTGGTCCCCTCGAGTCCTGGGTTCGCGAGTCCAATGGAGTTAAGCATACCGCCGCCGAACTCGGTCACACGCGGGGCGGGGTTTCCAGTGCGCGGTTCCATGGTGACGGATTTCGTGACGAAACCACCCAACGCCTCGAGATCGATGACGTCCTGCAACTCCATCCCGAAGCCACAGGTACCTGCGGCAAGGAGTACAGGATTCTGGAACCGCACGCCTAGAACGTCAGTCTCCAGCCTCATCGGTTCCTCACCTCTTGTAGGAGCAGCGCCAAATCCTCTTCTAGGGCCTCGAACCCTGGGGCGGCAGAGCCCCGGGCGGCCAGAACGTAAGGACTCTCGCGGTGCACCTCCAGCCGCCCCCGCAGCCAGGCTCGGTCACCCTCTCCAGGAGACACGTCGATAGCAGCCAAGAGTGCCTTCGCCGCCCAAGGCTCGCGCGGGTCCGCGTCGGCGTAGGCCAGGAACAGTCCTCGCGAGAGGATCGGAGCTTGGAGGTCGTCTCGGGCGATCTCGCCGGCGGCGAACCAGCCCAGAGATTCTTCGAGCCCGAGCGCCGCCAGCCGGTCAACCTCGTCGATGAGCTCAACGAGTTCTTCGACCGCGGGCTGTTCCCCTGCGGGAAGTAAGAGGCCCCTGACCGCGGCCAGCTCCGCGAGATCCCTAGCCCGCACGAGACGAACCTTCGCGAGCCATAACCGAGCTTCACCTGCTCCCTCGCCGATGCCCCGAGCAACGGCCCAGGCGGCCTGTGACGCCGCCGCGGTGTCGCCGGCCTGTTCGAGAAGCACAGCACGTGTGAGCCGGATCCTGGCCCGACCCACCCGACCCCAATCCGCGGAATCCGCACCCGCAAGGAAGCCAGCCACGACCGACGGGCCCCACTGGAGCGCGGCCGCGTGCGCGAGCACTGCCACGGAATCGAGGCTGGGCGCCGCTTCGCTCGACTTCAGGAGTCGAGTAAGTGCTTCGCTCGCTCGCCTCGGCTCGTCGAGTTCGACGGCCCATCGTAAGCGGGCCAACCCGGCCTCTACCCGCGTCCCAGCGTCGACGCTCGGCGCACGATCGAGGTCCCACCATCCTCCGTCTCTTTGACCTTCTTCCAGTAGGATCCGGCCACGGAGCAGATGCCCATCGGCCAGGGCGGGCCCGGACGAGAGGCCATCCAGGGCTCGATTCACGAGTCGAAGGGCGCCCTCACGATCCCCGATCTGTTCAGCCGCCACAGCTCGGTACACGAGAATAGCGAGGCTGTCGCCGGGCTCCTCCGCTAGCGCTTCCGCGGTCTCGAATGCGGCCTGAGCCGCGCCAGTTTCGCCCATGCGCAACCGTGCCCGGCCCAACAGGAAGAGCGCATCCGGCGCCCATTGGCCCTCCGGATCTCGCCGATACCCCTCCGCAGCTTTGCGGATCACGTCCTGATAGCTGGCCGTCGCGAGAGAATCGCGACCTGCTCGCCGATGGGCCTCTGCTTGGTCGTAAGCCTGTTCTGCGTTGTAGATAGAGTTGTAGTACACACACCCATTCATGAAGAAACAAACCGTCATGATGGCTGTTGCGGTCCGTATCACACTCCGTCTCCCGGTCCCCCGGTGCCGCTACCCGGCGGGTATCGCTCGAAGAAGCGGAGAACGGCACGCGCGATGGAGCGAGCCGCCTCGTCCTGAAACCGTTCCTGAACGAGCAGCGGCCCTTCGTCCTCATTAGTCACGAAGCCGACCTCAACGAGCACGGACGGCATAACGGCGTTCGTAAGCACCGCGAGCACTCCCTGTTTCACGCCACGGTTCGGTCCCGGATGGAAGTTGGCCATCTCCTCCTGAACGAACTCGGCTAACATTGCCGACCAATGCTGGTGATCGAGCGTGCGTAGCTCTCGGAGGATGAAGCCTAAGTCAGGCTCGGCATCTGCGTCGATGCTCTGCCCTTGAACCTGGAGCGGAGCATTCTCGATCGCCGCGACGCGTCGCTCGTGATCCGTCCTCGCCTCGGAAAGGAAGTACGTCTCGAAGCCCCGCACGGACCGATTGGTGAGTCCGTTCGCGTGTAGTGAAATAAACACTCCTGCCTGCTCGCCCTTCCATTCGGTCGCCTGATCGCCTCGGTCCCAAATCGGGACGAAGGTGTCGTCATCCCTCGTCAGGTAGACCTTGATTCCAGGCTCACGCTCGAGAAGGTCCGCCATGATCAGTCCGATTCCGAGAGCGACGTCCTTCTCACGAACGCCATTTCCGAGCGTACCCGGATCCCCTCCGCCGTGCCCAGGATCGATGATCACGACCCGATCGCCTTCGTACTCAGGGGTGATCACTGGGTCTGGGTCAGAAGCCACGGGGTCGGTCGCGGGAGCCCGTTCGGTCTCGGTTAGGCCCTGCGGTTCACTTGGTGAGAGTGTCTCCACCACTGTGCCACCCCAATCCGCCGGATCGGCCGCCTGAAGTGTGAACGTCGGACCGTCGAACGCATACAGCTCCGAAATCCGTCGAGGGACGAAGTCGATGAGGAGTTGGAGCGGGACGAAGGTCTCCGAGTCCTCTCGGTACGGTGCGTCTGCGAGCTGAAGTACTTCTTCGTTCCAGAAGAAGAAGGGCGACCCCAAGCGCATGGTTACGATCACTCCGTGGGGCCCCGACAGCGCAATAGCGGTCTCAACCTCAGCTACGGACCACCCCAACTGCTCGAACACGCCGAGTTGCAACGCCGCGAATCCGCGCTCCATCGAAGCCGATACGAACTCCTCTACTCCATCGGCACGTTGCACCCGGACCTCGGGAGCAGCGTCTTGGGCGCGCGTGGGGCCGGCCCACGCTAGGGTCACCGCAATGGCCAGCGCAGCTCCGACCGTGCCGTACCTCATCGATTCTCCAGCGCTCTGCGGGCGTCGAGGTCCTGCTGGCGGCGCTTTAGGTCTTCTCGCTTGTCGTACAGCTTCTTTCCGCGTGCCAACGCGATGGTCACCTTCGCAAAATTCCGAGAGAAGTAGATCTCGAGGGGCACCAAGGTGAGTCCCTTCTCCTCGACTTTCCCCATGAGGCGACGAATCTCGTCTCGGTTGAGGAGGAGTCGGCGGACCCGAAGCGGGTCAGCGTTGGCCCGATTGGCTTGCTGGTACGGATTGATGTGCAGGCTGTGCAGCCAGACCTGACCTCCCTCGAGGCGAGCATGGGCATCCTGAAAAGACACCTGACCGGCACGAATCGACTTCACTTCAGGACCCTTGAGTTCGATGCCGGCCTCGAAGGTTTCGAGGATCTCGAACTCATGGCGAGCCTTCCGATTCCGCGCCACGCTCTTTCGACCTGAGTCGCCCCTGTCCGTAGCCATTAGCAGGCCATTCCAGAGTGCGCGCACATCAAAAGATCAACACCGGAGTTCCGACGTCCACGAGGTGCATGAGTTCCCGGGCTGACTCGTTGGTGAGCCGAATGCATCCATGGGACACCCGTCGCGCCTCAGGATCCGGGTTAAGGAGAAGCCCGGGCTGATTCGTTCCATGGATCGCGATGCCAGCGCCCAAGAAGATCGCCGTATTGCCCATGATCCCGGCCATGATACGCGACGGGTGATCCTGAGGCGGCACAGGGGCGCCCTTTTCGATGAAGTGCCAGTCCGGGGCCTCCCACAACGGGTCCTTCTCCATGCGCTGGACCCGGAAAAGGCCACGGGGCGTAGAGAAGTTCCACTGATGCTCCTCCGTGTCGAGCCGGAACCCGGTCCCTGTGCCGGCCGGAGCCGACCATACCGAACGGATCCCGTCGAAGAGGAAAACTCTGTTCTCACCAAGATGCACGACGATGTAGGGTGCGTCGTGGTCAACGAGCGGCCGATCGACCTCGATCGCATGTTCGGACACATCAGCGCGAAAGCCCTCGGGCCCGCCCGACATGTGTGACGATTCCTGAGCCGCGGCCGGAGCCGAGGCAAGGAACAGGGCCAAGGGGAGGGTCCCTCTCATGGGCGGTTCTCAAAGCTCATGACTCCGGCTCTACTCGCTCGTCGCATGGTGTACACTTGGGCAACTTCGCCCCCGAGAATAAACCCTATCGACCCGTAATAGATCCAGAAAAACAACACCGCGACGGTGGCCAAATTTCCGAACGTAGAGCCGTAGTTCGCGACTCCTGTCGCATACCAGGAGAACGCCCATTTCAGGGCCTCGTAGAGCAAGGCCGAGAAAGTGGCTGCGACCCATGCCGTCGACCATGGGATACGGCGCGCTGGAAGGTACCGATACGCGAAAAGGAACAGCACCCATATGGACACCAGCGCCAATACGTATCCGAGGATCCTCTCAGCCCACGAGAGCGTACTGGCGCCGAGTCCGAGCATGCCACCGCCCTGACTGACGCCCGTCTCGACCATGACCGTGACGCCAAGATTGAGCGTCACCAGCACAACTCCGACGATGACAGCCTGAACGTCGAAGATCTTCCCGCGAAGGATGCTTCGCTGTTGCTCAATGTCGAAGATCTTTCTCAGCACGACGCGTAGCGACGCGACAAGCCGAGTACTGACCCAAATAAAGAAGAGGGCGCCGAATACGGTGAAGCCCGTGCGCTGCTCCACTAATCCAGCTACTGGACCACGCAAGGACTCGACGACATCCAAGCCGCCTCCGGTGAGCGGGAGATTGTCCCCGAACAGCGCCAGGACTGCGTCTGTGGGATCTGGGAAACGAGCACTCAGCACGTAGCCAGTCAGTCCAACTCCAAGGATGATCAAGGGGACCAAGGCCACGAGGACATTAAACGCGATCGCGCCAGCCATGAAGAAGATCTCGTCTTCTGCAGACTTGTCCCAAAGCCGGCGAAGGAACTCGCGGACCCGATAACGAAGGCTGTAATGCAGCGGCACGGGTGTGCCCTCCGCCATCAAGCCCTAAAGGCTCCTAGCGAGTTGGGCCCGTCCGCAACATGCAGAGGCCACTACTCCTCGGCCTCCGGCTCCTCAACCCCGGCGCCCACGGTATCACGGGCGGCATCGACACCCGCCCTGTAAGCGGCCTTCGATGTCTCGAGTTTCTCTTCGAGATCGCCGCGCGCGTCTTCAGCAGCCTGGCGCCCCGCGTCCACGGCCCGCTTCACAGTTTCGAGTCGGTCCTGGACACCCTCACGGGCGGTATCGAGGCGCTCTTCCAACTGAGCTTGAGCATCCTTCATACGGTCTTCTGCGGTGCTGCGCAGTTCGCGAGCGCGTTCCTTGAGCTCTTCCTGGGTCTCGGCACCCGACTTGGGGGCAAATAGAAGGGCCAAGCCCGCGCCGACGAGGGCACCGATCACGAAGGAGCCCATCTGGCCGCCTCCGCGGTCCCGTTCAATGACGATGTAGGGTTGTTCGTCGTGGTCACGCATGGTCTACCTCCCAACGTCTCATCCGCTCACCCGAACTAGGGTGGCCCGTATTCCAAAGTTAACGGTGCCCTTGAAGGCTATCTACCGGTCGGACCATGAGTTGCACGTCTCATACCACCCAGTCTGGGTCCGGCTCGGCGATCTCTGGTACCACGACACCTTCACGGCCCATCAGCCCATATGTGAGCAGCTTCGACAGCTCAACGCCAGGTTGATCCATCGGGTTCACGCCATAGAGAGTTCCGGCGATCACTGTCGCGACCTCGAAGAGCATATACAGCTGTCCCAGAGCGAAAGCATCGATCTTGGGGAGGACGATCGTCGCGTTTGGTCGCCCTCCTCTCCGGAGCGCCTCTGCCGTGGCGCGTCGCTCTGTGGTCAGGAGTTCGGCCAGCGAGTGCCCGCCAAGGTAGTCAAGCGCCGGGATTTCAGGATGCCGGTCCGGTATGGTGACGTCGGCTTCGGCGTCATCGACGTCTACGAACAGCACCACCTTGTCGTGCGGACCTTCCATGAGCAGCTGCAACACAGAGTGCTGATCCGTCGCCCCGAGTGCAGGTAGCGGAGTCGGGCCGGTGGGCCTGTTGGTGCCGTCCAGTCGCTGCGTCTTGCCAAGGCTCTCCGCCCAGAGCTGCTGGAACCAGAGCGCCACGGCACGAAGTCTGTCCGCATAAGGCATGAGGACATGGACTGATCTGCCCTGCTCCGTGTCTGCGTGATGAAGCAGACTGGCGAGGATGCCTGCCGGGTTCGATGCGAGGTCCGTCGAGCGGCAGCGCTCCTCCATTTGGGCGGCTCCCTCAAGCAAAGCGTCGATGTCCACGCCACTTACGGCGGCGGGGAGCAGCCCGACCGCGGACAGAACCGAAAAACGCCCGCCCACGTTACTGGGTACGGGAAGCATCGGGATCCCTTCGGCATCACCGATCTGCCGCAACGCCCCGTTCTCGGGATCGGTGGTAAAAAGGAAATGACCTCGCGCTTTGTCAGAGCCCACTTCCTTATCGAGCCGGTCGCGCACGACCAGATACTGCGCCATCGTCTCCGCCGTCGCGCCCGACTTGCTGATGACGTTGAAGAGAGTCCGCGCCGGGTCGACCCGGTTGAGTAGCGCCTGCAGGGTGTACGGATCCGGGTTGTCCACGACATGTAGCCGGGGATAGTGATCCCGTGCCTCGTCAGACCTCGAGTTCCAAAAGGGTCCCAACAGGGCGTCCCTCAGCGACGTCGCGCCCAGGCCCGACCCTCCGATGCCCAACACCACAACGTCCTCGAACCACTGCCCAAACCCATCGGCCAATTCCTTTACCTGCGCGACGTGGTCCGCCGCATAAGGCAGGTCGAGGAAGCCGAGCACTCCAGCTTCGCGCTGGGCTGCAACATCAACCATCGCTGCAGTAAACCGCTCAGCCATGTCGCCGCGAAGCAAGTCGGGAGATACCCCACCCTCGGTCTGCGGCGACATCAGATTTCCGAAATCGATCCGGATCGATGTCATGACGGCACCTCTACAATGAGTCCATCGTGGGCGGCCATGACACCGTCAGGCAGCCGCTCTTCGAGTTCAGCGTGTGTGACGCGATGGGTCAGGTGCGTCAGATAGGTCCGCTCCGCGCCTACTTCACGAGCAGCCTCGATCGCCTCTTCGATGTTGAAATGCGAAGGGTGGGGACGTCCGAACCAAAGCGCGTTCAGCACCAAGACGTCGACCCCCTTCAGGGCTTCTAGGGTCGTCGGAGGCAGACGCTTCCCGTCTGTGATATAGCCGAGCTTGCCGACTCTGAAGCCGTAAACGTTGGTCGGGCCATGGGGGACTAACAGGGGCGTGAAGCTCTCACCCACGATGCCGACAGGGCGCCCCTCTTCCAGCTCGTGCAGCTTCACACTGGGGATAGAACTCCCAGGCGCGGCCTGAACGGCCTCGTCGAAGATGTACTCGAAGTAGCGGGCAATCTTCTCCCGATACTCAGACGCAATGTAGGCGTCTACGTCGCCGCGACGGGCGGTGAACACACGTAGGTCATCGATGCCGTGCACGTGATCCGCGTGAATGTGCGTGAACCAGACCGCGTCCACTGCAGACACCCCCGCGGCGATCAGCTGGAGACGGAGTTCCGGAGGGGTGTCGACGAGCAAAGACCCGCCGTCCGTTTCTACCAAAGCTCCGTGACGGGTGCGCCGGTCTCTCGGGTCCGTGGACGAGCAAGCTGGACAGTCGCATCCAACCACGGGTACGCCAAACGAGGTGCCAGTCCCAAGAAAGGTCAATCTCACGGGGCTACGAGATCCGAGGGCGCCGCATCATACGGCTAGAGGCGCTCGAGGCGCATCGTGTTGGTCGAACCGGACTCGTAGAACGGGAATCCTGCGGTCACCGGAACCGAGGCACCTGGCTCACCGGCCTCACTTTCGATCACTGCCTGTCGCCCGAAGGCCGACTGACGCTCATACGACATCTCGACTCGGGCAGCCAACACCGGCCGGACCCCCCAAACGGCCGACAATTGCCGGTGCGTGTGTGGATCCGGGGTAACGGCAAAAATAGGAACCGAGGGTCGGTAAGACGAAACTAAACGGGCGGAGAAGCCAGACTTGGTGAGTACGATGATCGCTGGGGCGCCGACCCTAGCGACGGCGTCGACCGTGGCCGCCGCAACCGCGTGCTCACGCGGCGAAGCACCGCCTCGCGAATGCAAGCCTGGGTGCGTGAGATACCGCGGACCGCGTTCGAGAAAGCCACTTCTCTCGATTTCGGTGCCGATGCTCACAATGGCATCCAGCGCTTCAAGCGGATACTTCCCGACCGCGGTCTCTCCGGAGAGCATCACCGCGTCCGTTCCGTCGAGAATCGCGTTCGCGACGTCGGATGCTTCAGCGCGCGTAGGACGAACGTTCTCGATCATGGACTCGAGCATCTGAGTCGCGGTGATCACTGGCCGCCCGTAATAGTTGGAGAGTTGGATGATGCGTTTCTGAGCGAGCGGGACTCGTTCGAACGGGAGCTCCACGCCCAGATCCCCGCGCGCCACCATAACCGCGTCAGTCTCCGACAGGATCTCTTCGATCGCGCGAACCGCCTGTACCTTTTCGATCTTGGACACGACGAGGGCTCGCCCACCGACCCGACGCTTCAGGTCGATCACATCGTCGGCCGAACGCACGAAGGACAACGCGATGTACTCCGCCCCTTCTTCCAACGCAAAGTCCAAATCCGACAGGTCTTTCTCCGTCAGGGACGGAGCCTGCACGTTTACGAGGGGCAGGTTGATGCCCTTTCTGGGCTTTAGAAGCCCACCGCGCACGACCTCCAGTCGGGTCCGGTCCCCGGTGGTACCGACGCAGCGGAGTTCGAAGCTGCCGTCGTCGAGCAAGACAGCGTCGCCTTCTTGGATCTCACTCGCCAGCGGCTCGTACGTAGTCGGGATCTCGTCCTCGGTCGCGACAGCCTGAGGAGCCATCACTACCATCTCTCCAGCCACCAACTCGATAGGAGCAGACAATTCCCCCACGCGGATCTTGGGTCCGGACAGGTCGACCATGACCCCCACCGGGCGCCCGACTTTTTCTGAGGCAGCGCGCACCGCAGCAATAGAAGCCCGGTGATCCTCCCGAGAGCCGTGCGACATGTTCACCCGGGCCAGATCCAAACCCCGCTCGACCATCGAGAGAACGGTCTCAGGCGACGAAGTCGCCGGGCCCAGCGTGCAAACGACCTTGGTTCGGAGCATGAACTCGACACGAGGTGGTGGGGAGCGACCGTTCAGCCGCCTGGATAGGAATTGTGGTCGCGACCCGGAGAGCGGGCAACACCCAGGAGCGAGTACACGCGTGCTGTGAGGGGTGGCGCTGCAAGGACACCCCCGCTTTTATTCGGCCCTCCTTCACATTGTGACCACGAGGCGCCCGAAGGCGCATGGCCTACATCCATATACAAAGCGAGTCCGACAGCCAACGACTCGCCGACGACCTCAGTGGAGTGACCCAGTTCGCGCTCGACTGTGAGGCTGCTGGCTTCCACCGATATTCGGATCGCTTGTGTCTGCTTCAAGTCACAACTCCGACGGCGACGTACATCGTCGACCCGCTCGCGTTCGACGCATCGGATCTTTTTAGGACGGTGCTAGAAGATCCGGAGATTGAGGTTGTCATGCATGGCGCGGACTACGACCTACGTCTGCTCCTCCGAGATCTGGACATCACGCTGCGTGGGCTCTTCGACACTCAGATCGCGGCGTCGATGTTAGGACTCGAAGGACTCGGATTGGCCGCGCAACTGGCCGAGCGCTTCGGCGTGAAGCTCACCAAGAAGTATCAGCGCGCGGATTGGGCTGAGCGTCCACTCACAGAAGGAATGCTGGACTACGCTGCGAGCGACACGAGGTACCTGTTGGAACTACGATCCCAGATGGCGGCGGAGTTGGAAGTTGCTGGGCGGACCGCATGGGCGCAGGAAGAATGCCGCGCGCTGGAAGCGGCGGCAGTGGCACCCAAAGAGGTATCCGAGCCCGTGGATCCAGTGGCGCGCGTCAAAGGCGCCAGAGATCTTGATCCCAGGCAAGTACACGCCATCAGGGTAGCAGTCGAGTGGCGCGATGAGATCGCGAAGCGCCGTGACCGCGCAACGTTTCGTGTAGTCGGAGACGGCCCACTCATCGATGCTGTCGCACTCGCACCACGCCGCGCAGAAGAGCTGGTCGACCTCAAGGGCTTCCCCGGCGGACTGGCCCGCAACGAAGGGAAGGAGCTGATCCGGCGGCTCCATGCAGTCACCGAACTCTCGGACGAGGAGATCGTCCCCTATCCAAAGCGAAGGGGTGGCCCGGGTCGAGCGCCGCCGGAAATCGAAGAGTTGGCCGACAAAATCAAGGTCGTCCGCAACCGCCGCGCCGACGAATTGGGCCTGGCCCGCGGATCGTTACTGAGCAACGCCGTGTTGCTGGAGATCGCGAAGGTGAGCCCCTCCTCCATTGAAGAACTCAAGGCGATTGACGGCGTGCGAAACTGGAAGGCGGACGTGGCCGGTGAAGAAATTCTGGCGGCCCTGACGAGCTGACCACAGCCGCTCTGAACGAAAAGGGGGATCCGGCGTCGAACGCCGGATCCCCCTTTTCGTATCGATCTCAGTCCGGCTAGTCGATCGCCGACTCTTCCTTCCGCTTGCAATCGATGCAGTAACGCGCATGCGGCAGGGCATCAAGGCGCTCGAAGCCGACCGCGGCCTGGCAGGTATGGCACTGTCCAAAATGTTTGGGATCGTTGAACAGCCTCCGAAGCGCCTCCTCGAGGCGGTAGAGGTAGCGGCCTTCCTTCGTCGCGGAGACGGCTGCCTTTTCGCGCTCCTGCGCCTCAGTGCCCTGGTCCGCCATGTGGTCTGTATAGGTGGACAGATCAGAGTCACCCGACTCCCGACCGGCCTTAGCCATCTGGTCAAAGAGCCCTAGTGCCTTGAGTGCACGAGCCCGCTCGACGAGCAGTCTCTTCTCAAGGTGAGAAAGCTGTTTCTTGGTGAGAGCCATGATCGCATCTCTGTCTAGTCAAACTTGATAGCCTGAAAAACTAACCAGGGGCCCCGAAAGGGTAAACGGTGGTCAGGACCCTACATAATCTACCAACGAATGAGCGCGGAACCCCATGTGAAACCGGACCCGAATGCGACGAGCGCGAGTAAGTCACCGCGCTCCAAGCGTTCCTCACGAATGGCTTCCGCCAACGCAATGGGAATCGTCGCCGCAGTGGTGTTTCCATAACGCTGAATATTGTTCACTACTTGGTCGTCGCGTAGCTGCAATCGCCGCTGCACCATTTGAGAAATCCGAAGGTTGGCCTGGTGCGGGACGAGCAGATCAATGTCCTCCGTGGTCAACTCATTAGCAGCCAATGCCTCGTGTACGGCCTCTGGCATCCGAGTGACTGCGTGCTTGAAGACCTCCTTGCCTACCATCATCGGATAGTGCCGACCCGCGGCGATATCCTCAGCCGAGATGCGTGGGTTGGACTGAGACGACGGCGACTCAGCCCAGAGCATCCGGGCGTGCTGCCCGTCCGAATGTATGTGCGTCGAGAGCACCCCTCTGCCTTCCTCCTCCGTCGCGGTCAGTACCGCGGCTCCGGCTCCGTCCCCGAACAGGACGGCGAGATCTCGCCCGCGGGTCGTTAGGTCGAGTCCGGTGGATTGGATCTCCACACCAACGAGAAGGATGGTCTTGTACTGCCCAGAACGGATCCACGCATCTGCCACCGACAGGCCATAAACGAAGCCCGAACATTGAACTCTAATGTCGAGCGCTGGGACGCCCTCGAGTCCGAGTTCGTGTTGTAGAAACACACCTGTTCCGGGAAAGAATACGTCGGGAGTCAGCGTGGCCAACACAATCGCATCGACGTCCGAGGCAACCATTCCGGCGTCCTCAAGCGCCATGAGACTCGCGCGCTTGGCCATCTCTGTCCCAGTGAGACCGTCGGGGACCCATCGGCGCTCCTCGATCCCGGTCCGTTCCACGATCCACTCATTCGAGGTGTCCATCAACGCGGAGAGGTCCGCATTGGTCACAACTCTCTCGGGGACGTAGAAGCCGGTTCCAGCAAAAACGGTACGTGGCACAAATGCCTCCCAAAGGCGAACATGATGGGGATCTGGAAAGAACCGGTAGGGTACAGCCCGTCCCGATTCACTTTCGAAAGATAAGAAATGAGCGCCGACACTATCCAATGCCATCGCTGCGGAGCGGATGCAGCGAAGCTCGCGAAAGCTCCCTTCCGTACCGAACTAGGTGAACGGATCGCAAACCAAATCTGTACCAATTGCTGGCAGGAGTGGCTTCAGCACCAGACCTCGCTGATCAACCACTACGGTCTCGACCCGAGAGACCAGAAGGCACGGGCCTTTCTGTACGAGCAGATCGAAACCGTGCTGCTCGGTGACGGCGACGGCAAAGGCATCGACACGACGAAACAGGGCTCAATCGAATGGTAGGTGGGTTCGAATGGGCGGGAGTGCACGCGCCCCGCTAAGGGGTCGTTCACTCGGGTCCTTCGTCGTGGGCGTCTGTGGGTTCTTCCGGGATCTTGCGGTGTGGTGCTGCACGTTTTTCGCTCGTTCTCTATGCGAAGCGTAGCTTCGATTGCCCTTAGCGCGACGCGCGCGCTCCCGCCCACTCGCTCTTGGGGTCACAAAAGCCTGTGCCCCCACGGCGCCGTTGTGACCCACACGACACAGCCGGAGGGGAGGACCGGCGGAGCTTTCGAAGGGGTATCGAAGCTCCGCTTCGCATAGCGAGCGGACGAGTAGCAATGGACCCCGGACACAGTGACCAGACGACGCCACGACCCCGGCCCCCGCGAACGACCCCTTCGAAAGCTCCGCCGGGCCTCCCCGCAGGGCTCCCTAGGCGAGCACTTCCTTTGCATGTCCCAAGGCGAACTCGAGATCTTCTTTCGAGATCGTTAGCGGCGGCGCGAAGCGGATCACTTGGTGGTGCGTCTCTTTGGCCAGGATCCCTCGTGCTTGGAGCGCTTCACAGTACGGGCGCGCAGTGCCGCTCGACTCCTTGATGACCACGCCGATCATCAATCCCTTCCCTCGCACTTCTTCAACGTGAGGGGAATCGATCTTACGGAGTTCCTCCATGAACCATGTGCCGAGCTCGTCCGAGCGTTTTGCCAACTCTTCGTCGAGAATCACTTCGAGCGAAGCGAGTCCAACCGCCGCGCCGAGCGGGTTCCCGCCGAAGGTAGATCCGTGATCCCCCGGTGTGTACATATCCATAAATTCCGCGTCTGCGATGGCAGCGGACACCGGATAGACTCCACCACCGAGCGCCTTTCCAACGATTAGGACGTCGGGGCGGATGCCCTCCCAGTCGTAACAGAACATCCGGCCTGTACGACCGAGGCCCGTCTGAATCTCGTCCGCAATAAGTGCCACGTTGTTGGCGGAGCACACCTCGCGCGCCTGGGCCAAGAACCCCTCTGCGGGAACCACCACGCCACCCTCGCCCTGGAGAGGTTCGACTAAGAAGCCGACGGTGTTCTCGTTGATGGCTGCCTCGAGCGCCTCGGCGTCGCCGTATGGGATCTCTACAAAACCTGGAGTGAACGGACCGAAGCCGTCTTTGTACTGTGCCTCTGAGGAGAACCCGACAATGGTCGTGGTTCGCCCATGAAAGTTGTTTTCACAGACGATGATCTCGGCCTTTCCCTCTGGAACGCCTTTCACCTTGTATCCCCACTTCCGGACCATCTTGATCGCCGTCTCGACCGCTTCAGCGCCCGTGTTCATTGGGAGCGCCTTTTCGAAGCCCGTCACCTTGCACAGCGTCTTCAGGAACGGACCCATCTGGTCGTTGTGAAACGCTCTAGAGGTCAGCGTGAGCATCCCCATCTGCTGAACCGCGGCATCGATAATCGCGGGGTGCCGGTGACCTTGGTTGACCGCCGAGTATGCGCTGAGCATGTCGAGATATCGTGTGCCCTCGACGTCCCAGACCCAAGAGCCTTCACCCCGCTCAAGCACAACAGGGAGCGGGTGGTAGTTATGCGCGCTGAAATGGTCGACCTCTGTAAGGAGGCCCTCGGTCTTGGTCACTGTGGCTGTGCTCATGATCATATTCTCAGTGTTCACGTGAAAGCGGCGAACCGAGAATATGTATGTTTATGCGTCATAACGGAATAGTCTTCCGTTACTGAGCTTCCGCGTCCCTCAGATCAGCCTACAGGAGGATGCTCGGTCTCATCTACATCCAAGTAGAAAACATCGGGCCGCGCGTAGTGGCCGGTGACGTCGAAGTCGAACTTCGCTCGGCCGATCGCAGTCATGTCGAGTTCAGCCAACAAGATGCCCTCTTCGTCCCAAAGCGGCCCCGCCAGGCATTCCCCTAGCGGGTCGTAGATAGCCGACCCTCCTCGGCACAACGTCTCAGGCCAGGCGTTCAACTCGTCCTTGATCTCGAGATCGTCGGGATACATGTCGCGGTGGACGAACTGGTTACATCCGAGCACAAAACAGCGCCCCTCGAGCGAAATGTGCTGAAGGGTCGACTGCCATCGATCGCGCGCATCTGCGGTTGGGGCCAGATAGATCTCGACCCCTTTGCCGTACATCGCCATCCGCGCGAGCGGCATATAGTTCTCCCAGCAGATCAGACCTCCGATGGTGCCGAGTGGGGTATCGATAGCGGTTAGCGTACTGCCGTCCCCCTCACCCCAGATCAGTCGTTCCGCAGCGGTGGGCTTGAGCTTCCGGTGCTTGCCTACGAGCTCGCCCTCCGGACTGATGTAGAGCAGCGTGCAGTACAGGGTGCCTCCGCTATATGTGCTGTCTCGTTCGATGACCCCGACACATAAGAAGACATTCGCCTCGGCTGCGGCCGCGCACATCTGATCCACTTCTGGTCCTGGGACATCGATGGCCCCGGCATGATACCGACCAAAGGCGCGCCGACCTGGCTCGGAGCGGCCGCCAACCGCGGTACCAAACGCCAGACCCCACGGGTATCCACCCACATAAGCTTCCGGGAAGAGCACGAGATCCGCCCCTCTAGAGCCAGCCTCTGCGGTCATCGCGCACACCTTGGCCACGGCGGCCTCAGTGTCGAATGGGCATGCCGCCGCTTGTACTACCGCAACGTTGACGGTCGAAGAGTCAGTCATGGGTGGATCATCCTCCAGAGTAAATCAATTCCGTCACGACCTGCCCCACGATTCCGAGGGTCCGCGCACTGACGTTCGCGGGCGAGTCGTTGGGTGTGTGCCAGAAGGGATTGGTGGGCCCACCATAAGTGAAATCGATCACGTTGGCAGTTGGAAGGCCCGCCTGAATGAGAGGGACGTGATCGTCATTCAAGTGGACGCCGAGCGATTCCGGAAAGACGTCCGCGTGACCCAGACGGGCCGCAGCCCTCCAGACCTTGCTCACGACGACACTCGCGGCCTCTTGAGAATAGGGCTCGACCAAAAAACTGGGATCGGAGTCACCCACCATATCGAGCAAGACTCCGTACATGGGTCGCGCCCCGGGCAGATCTCCGCCAACGAGCAACTCAGCGTAGTGGCGGGCCCCTATGAACATGTCCACCGCATCAGGGCCGTAGTCTTCCCCGTCCACAAAGAGCAGGTCGACACCGAGAGGCGGCGGATTCTCGGCTAGAAGCCTGGCGAGCTCGAGTAGCACGGCCGTACCCGAAGCGCCGTCGTTCGCGCCCGGAGGCGGGATATCTCGCTCGGCCTGGGTCGCGCCTTGGTCCGACTGGGGCCGCGTGTCCCAGTGCGTGAGAATCAAGATCCGTCGTTCCATCTCCGGGAGGAAACGTGCCGTGAGATTCACGAGGGTCAGCGAATCGTCGTACGTCGTGACGTACGAAAACGTGTCAGCAACGAGGTCGGGCGCCAGTGACGCTAGCTCCTGCGTCATCCATTCCAGCTGGGCGACGTGTCCCGCGGTCCCTGGAATCCGAGGGCCGAACATGACCTGCCGCTCAACCTTGGCGAACGCACGTTCGCCATCGAACTCTGGACTGCCCGGAGTGGGCCCTGGAGGTGCACCCGCATCCAAACAACCGAACGACGCGGCGGCGAGAGTAAGAGCGAGCGGGAAGGGTTTCATCGTGGGTGGGCCTCGGCTATCGACGTGTCGTGGGGTCGTTCCGATACACCAGGCCAGCTCGCATGACGAACCGCACCCGACCGAGCGCACTCACGTCTTCGGATGGGTCACCGTCAACGGCGATGAGGTCCGCTGCAAAACCCTCTACGAGCGAACCGACGGCCCCCCCCAAGCCGATGGCTGCTGCCGCCAATGAAGTGGCCGACACAACCGCATCCATGGGGTCCTGCCCACCTTCCTCGACTCTGTACACGAGTTCCTGGTAGTTCCGCCCATGTGAACCGGCGACCGCGTCTGTGCCGAACACCATTTTCAGTCCAGGCACGGACAGTCCCTGACGAAACACCTCGAGGGCCAACGGCTGGGCCCGACGCATCTGCGCGAAGCCCTCCTCGGTGTAGTTCCCCACGCCGACGAAGTGTTCGGCGTTCTCGAAATAATTCCGGAAGACCAAGTCGATGTTCGGATCGAGGTAGACACCCCGCTCCGCCATCAACTCGAGAGTCGGCCGATCCAGAAGCGCTCCGTGCTCCACTTGTGAGCAGCCGGCGTACACGACGCGCCGCACGGACTCGGGGTCGTAGGCATGCACGTAGGAGCGGAGCCCCAGTTCGGATGCGCGACCGCAGGCGGCATCGAGTTGAGCCTGAGACAGCGTCGGGACACCACCGTCCCTGATGCTGCCCGAAGCGAAGATCTTGATGGCGTCTGCACCTAGTTCGGCCATGCGGTCCACGTGCTGACGAATCTCAGCTGGAGAGCCGGTCCGGGCAGTCACCGCCTGGATCGAGGTCAGAATGCGGGGACCTGGGACTTGGCCCGAGGCAATCGCTTCACGCAGCGGAATGTCCACACCAGCCCCCAGACTCAGGGCCGTTGTGACACCGCCACGGAGTGTCTGCCAGGCGTTGGCCGCTGCATAGAGCGCCGCGTCTTCTGCCGTCTCTTCTACCCTGCCGCTGTGCGTCTTGTCCGTCTCTCTATCGAAGTGCCACCCGATATGCACATGCGTATCGATGAGCCCAGGCATCAGGGTGAGGTCGCCCAGGTCGTAACGGACATCGCCTGCCACACTGCCGCCTGCCTCGATCGCGACAATGACACCGTCGCGGATTACGACGTCGCGGTCAGCCCATTTTGCTCCACGACCGTCCAAGACGGTGGCTGCGCGCACGACGACCGTCTGCTGTGCTCCGACACTTGCCGGCGACACGGCAAACAGCAGGGCGAGACAGATTCTGACACTCGTACCGAGACGCATTGGCTTCAATCCAAAGAGGGCTGGGCTCAGAGCCACAGCCTACGTCGCCGGCCCGGAAGCTCGCCAGTCGTGGATCAAAATAAGAAGAGGCCCGTCCGGCGAACCGAACGGGCCTCTCGTGCTCCTAATGCGATGCTATCGCATCCGTATCAACCGCACTCGGAGTAGCCGCAGATGTGGCATTTCTTGCAGCCTTCTTCGAACGCAAGGTGGCCTGTGCCGCACTCCGGGCAGGTGCCCATGTCGAAAAGCTGGGCACCGGAGTCATACGACGACGATGCCTCTGGCTGAGTGCCTCCAACTGCGGGGGCCGGCGCCGTCAGCGGAAGTGCCTCCTGAATGCCTTCTTTTTCCATCAGGTAACGCTCAATGGCCTGTCCAACCGCATCAGGCACGGACAGCACCTTGTTGGGTCCGAGGCCGACCGCACGGTCGCACGAAATACCTCTGAGCTGATCCTTCACCCGTGTGATCGGGATGCCTGACCGCAACGCCAACGACATGAGTCGGCCAATCGCCTCGGCATCAGCCATGGCAGCACCACCGGCTTTACCCAAGGTACAGAAGACCTCGAAGGCCCTTCCCGTCTCGTCTTCGTTGATGGTGACGTAGAGGTCACCGAGCGGTGAGTTCATCTTCATGGTGAACCCACGGAGCGCGGCGGGGCGCTGACGCTTGTGGCGCGCAGCACCGCGGGTCACGTCCTGATCCTGCAGCTCGTGCTTCACGCACTCCACTTCGATGCGGAGGTTGTGCGCTTCTTCGCGGGCATCCGCCAAGGCGTGCTCGAGCTCAGAGATATCGGCCGCGACCTCATCCGACACATCGGCCTGAGTGGTCTTTCCTGTCGACAGGACCTGACCTTCGCGAGAACCGTCGCGATAGACGGTCACGCCCTTGCACCCGAGACCGAAGGCGAGCTCATAGATCTCGCGCACCTGCTCTTCCGTTGCTTCACGCGGGAAGTTGGTCGTCTTCGAGATGGCTGAATCGCAGTGCTCCTGGAACGCAGCCTGCATCCGTACATGCCACTCAGGCGGGATGTCGTGTGCGGTGCGGAAGATCCGCTGAATGTCTTCCGGTACTTCGTCGAAGTGGATGTGTCCTTCGTTTGCGATGTTCTCCATCAACTCCTCAGAATACCAACCACCCTCCTGAGCCATGCGTACGAAGTCGGGGTTCACATCAGGCATGAGCGAACCCGCCTGGTTGCGCATGAACGCGACGGCGAACAGCGGTTCAATGCCTCCAGAACAGCCGGCGAAGATCGAGATCGTCCCGGTCGGAGCCACCGTCGTCAGGTTGCAATTGCGGAGATTACGCTCCGGCCGAATCCGCGACCCGTCCGCCCTCACTGCAGCCTTGTCAGCTCCCCAGATCGACTCTTCCCACGCGGGGAAGACGCCACGCGTCTCCGCCAGCTTCTCAGATGCGTTGCGAGATTCCTCGTTCAGGAACTCCATGACCTTACGACCGAGGTCCACACCTTCTTGGGAGTCGTACGCGATGCCGAGGCGCACGAGCATGTCAGCCCAGCCCATCACACCGAGACCGATCCGGCGAATGTTCTGAGCGAGGTCGTGGATTTCGAGAAGCGGATAACGGTTCGCGTCGATCACGTTGTCGAGGAAGTGCGTCGACAGGTGAATGACGGTGCGAAGCGCCTCCCAGTCGATGCCCTCGTCGGGATCCACACCGGGGCGGGCTTCGTCCTTCACGAACTTGCTCAGGTTTACGCTACCCAGGTTGCACACGTCGTACGGAAGGAGCGGCTGCTCACCACACGGGTTCGTGGCTTCGTAGCTGCCCAGCGCCGGAACCGGGTTGTACTCGTTGGCACGATCGATGAAAAAGGTGCCCGGCTCACCTGTGAGCCACGCACCGTGAATGATCATCTGGAAGATCTCGCTCGAGTTCTCCTGCCCAACGACTTCACCCGTCTTGGGGTTCACGAGGTCGTATTCGGCGCCCGCGGAAACTGCATCCATGAAGGCGTCTGTGATCGCGACAGAGATGTTGAAGTTCGTGATCTGCGTCGTGTCGTTCTTGCACATGATGAACGACCGAATATCGGGATGGTCGACACGCAAGATGCCCATGTTCGCACCACGCCGCGTACCACCCTGCTTCACCACATCCGTGCTCGCGTCGTACAGCTTCATGAACGACACCGGGCCGGAGGCTACACCCATCGTAGACCGGACCGTCTCACCCTCCGAGCGCAAACGCGAAAAGCCGAAGCCGGTTCCACCGCCGGACTGGTGCACGAGTGCCATGGACTTGAGCGTGTCGTAAATCCCGTCCTGGCCGTTCGACAGCGCATCTTCCACCGGAAGAACGAAGCAGGCGGACAGCTGCCCGAGCGGTCGGCCCGCATTCATGAGCGTCGGAGAATTCGGCTCGAACTTCCCGTTGATCATCAGGTCGTAGAACTGGCGTGCGACCTCGTCCACGACAGCCTCAGACGCGCCGTACCCACCGTCGACATCAGCGATCGTGCGCGCCACTCGCCAGAACATCACCTCGGGCTCCTCGATCGGGACGCCTTCGGGATCCTTCTTGAGATAGCGCTTTCCGAGCACGATGCGTGCGTTTTCAGTCAGCTCCGCAAAAGGTAGATCCTCTGGGAGGACGTCGTCGAAGATCTCGGGATCGCTGGGGGGGCGAGGCTGGTGGACACGCGGCATGAGGCGGCAAGGCTCCTGTGGAAGAACTGGTGGAAAACACTGTAAAGAAGAGTTGAAAAACGGCGGAAACCCTACCCCGTCGCACTTTTTGTGTGGAAAAACCCCTCAACCCCACTAGATGTTGGACAGTGACCATAGTACGAGCCCAATATGTTGGGGTCAAGGGAAAACGGCAAAACACGCAAAATCGACTCAAAACCGCCCCATCTTCGGTTTTTGTTCGGCAACATGGCCCGCGATGACCGGATGTGCAACTCCGCGACAGTCCCACAGGGGGGTTCCCTAAAACGGAACCCCGATTCTGAGATAGATGCGGGCACCGTCACCCTCAACCAACGGGAGGGCAACGCCAGTGCGAACGCGCATGCTCACCCTATAGAAGGTCAGCACCTGAGCGGTTATTTCGGCCCCGACTGATACAAGCGGGTCGCGCCGCACGTTGGCAAAGCCGGACGGAGAGGCATCCGGGCCCCATGCGTTCCCAGCGTCAGCGAAAACCGATCCGAAAACGCGGTCGAAGTGCAACGGCCAAGCGCCAAGGCCCCAATTGAAGAGGGCCAGCGGGACCCGGTATTCCGCGGAGGCCGACCAGGCATAACGGCCGGACCGAATCGACGTTCGATAGCCCCTCAATGGAAGGAAGATCGGGGAACCCCCGAAGAGATTTGTACCCGTCACGGTCTCCCCGGACCCCGAGGCGCCCCCGACGTCGAAATATCCGATATCTGCACCGGGGCCGTGGGCCACACCGAAGGTGCCACGGACTGCGAATACGTGTGAGGCGAAGCCGGGTCCATCCACCGGCAGGTAACCCTGCACTCGCCCAATGACTTCGTCCGTCGACCGATCGCTTCCGACCACCCCAGCAAGAGAGTCCGGCAGACTCAACTCGTTGCGGACACGAGCGCGCACGAAGAGGGAGGCTCCGCGCGCACCGCCCATCTGAAAGGAGTGCCCGCGGGCAGTACTGACATAAAACGAAGCGCTGAAGTCGCTCAGCTGCGTGCCTGGGCGGTTGAGCTTGTACACGGCGGAGGGTTCGAGCGCGTCATCGAGAAGCTCTCGATCCTCCCAGACGACTCCCCCGGAAAACGACAGTGAGGTGGAGCGGCGCCACGACGGCCGGGAAAACGAGACGGAGGCCGATACGCTACGCTCACGCTTGAGCACATAAAGAGTGTCCAATGGAGCACCCTGATTTCGACGAGCCAGCCGGGGTCCATCGTCGTCCCAGCGCTGAGACGCACGCAAACCGAGGACAGGATTCCCGAGCCCGGAGTACATGTAGGACAGGCCCCCTTCCGCCTTACCGCCGGTAGTGAAGATGCGCGCCAGAGCACCATACGCATGGCGGCCAACGAGATCGACCCCACCGGTTTGAGCCCCCACGGCGTAACCAAGGAGTTCACGCCCCGGGATGAAAACGTCGTCGCCCTGCACGGTGCGCGTCTCGACCGGCTCCCTCAGAATTGGTTCCCAATACGTCGGGAGGAGCGTCGAGAGTGGAGAATAGTCCTGAATCTCGCCGTCGGCGGATCCACGAGCCGGCTGCGCCCCTCGGGGTGCGAACCGCTGATCTGCTGTGGGAGCAGGCGCGAGTCCAGCAGGATCAAAAGCGACGCGTTCCACCTCCCACCCATCCACATGATATCCGGAGAAGTACAGCCATTCGCCAGAAGGATCGAGACTCGGATACGCAGCGCCAGTGCGGACGTTGGTCAGCAGGACCGGTGTCCCTGCCTGCCCAGACTGGGGATCCACGGGTGCGCCGAGCACGTTCAGGATCCCCGTGCGATCTGAAGACCAGACGATGTAGTTCCCGTCCGCGCTCCAATCCGGGGCCCCATCCAACGCTCGGTCGCTGGTGACCTCATGTACGACCCGGCCCTGGGCATCTAGGATCACCACGTCTTGATTCGCTCCCGCTGTCCAACGCGTCACAGCGATCCAGCGGCCATCCGGTGACACCGATGGGAACGTCCAAAGGACGCCATCACTCGACGCAACGAGGTCCTCGACTTCTCCGTTAGAGAGATCGATCCTCACCAAGGAGGTGGTACCCTCACCTTCCGCCACGGCGATCGCCCAGGAGCCGTCTCCACCAACCGAAGGGTGGGTCAGCCTGGCGCCTGTCGTGACACGCGTCACCACGCCGCTCTGGCTCACGAGATACAAGTCACTGAAGGCGCGGTAACGGTCTCCGAACTCAAGCTGCGCAAAGAGCACGTCACCCGTGGGTGTGAAGTCGAACGTTGCGAGTTGATTGGTGCGCGTGAGCGTTCGCTCCTCCGAACCATCTGCGTTCGCCAAGACCAGCTGCTGATCTGACTTCGCGTTCGACCGCACGTAGACCAGCGCGGATCCATCGGTAGACACCTTAGGATGCAGACCCCATCGGGCGTTGTTCGTCAGCCGCTCGGGCGCGGAGATCGCTCCGAGTGACGCGAGTTCACTGTCGAGTCCTTCGGCTTCAGACCGAGCCTGATCGGCCCATGCAGCCCACTCATCGGACAGCGACACGCCGAACGAGCTTCTCCCTGCGGCGTCCAGCCGATACGGGATCCACTGCCCGGCCACAGCTTCGATGAACTGGTCCATCCGCTCGTCGCCATACTTGTCCAGCAGGTGCTCGAAGAAGAGTGAGCCGTATGCGTAGGCGCGCGTCCCTTCCGGCCATTGAGGCGAGCCTCCGGCTGCCTGCCCGATCGATTCGAATCGGCCTTCGAGCGCCGCTGTACGCAGTACCATGTCGTGGTATGTGCCACGGACCCGACCCGCATCCGTGAGCTCAGATTCGTACCATGTCGCGAGCCCTTCGGAGACCCACCTGGGAACCGCGGACGCCGGGAAGAACGGCCAGGGTGCGTTTACGCGACCGAACACGCCGCGCGCGAGGTCACCTACCCAAGTGCCAGTTCGGTCGAGGTGTACGACATGGGCCAATTCGTGCGTAATGACGAGTTCGAGCCAGTCATCGAAGTAGCCGAGTGCCAAGTCGTCGACCGGTGGCCGCGCATAGACCGTAATCCGGTTAGACGGAGTGTACTGGGCGAATCCGTTCGACATGTCGATGTGATCCGTAAGAAGCACATCGATGAGTCCATCCGGCGGCTCGGAGAACGCGCTCGACAGCTCTTCAAAGGCGCGCTCCGCACGGTCTGCGGCGGCGCGACCCATTCCTTCGAGCCTCTCCGGGAACGTCACCCGGAAGTGTTCTGTCCTCAGCGTACGCCAGGTCTCATCGGGGGGAACCTGAGCCGAGAGCGGTGCTACGGAGGCGAGCGAGAGCATCATGACCGTCAGGAGCTTGATAAGCCCCGACAGGCACGCCACCCTTCCAATACGCATAGGCTTTCTAATCAACGACCATGTCTCCGACAAAGAACATCTGGTACCGCATCGGCTACGCACTCGAGCAAGCTCGTCACGGCCCCCCGGCTACGACCCGCTCTCTGCGTGGATTCGCGGAGCGTGCAACGGAACGTAAAGCCGGGAAGAGCCCCAAGAGTGCCTCCCCAGCGGCCTGGCCGACAGCCGACGACCTGATTACGACCGGCCTCGACACGGTCGTGGCCAAGGCTCTGGATGGATGGAAGCCGCGGCGTGTCTCGGGTCTCGCGCGAATGCTTCGTGCTGGAGCGGCCGGCGCTGCGGCGGCACTTTTCGTCGAAATCGTCGGTCCGCTCCTCAAAGGAGAGAGGTTCGTTGGAGCTATCGACCGAGGAACGGGCGAGAAGATGTTGGTCGGTGCAGGCCAAGGTCTCGTGTACGGAGCGGTGATCGAACCCAGGGTGCCGGGTCCGGCCCTCATGAAGGGTGCGTTGTACGGCTCCGCCGAATACGCGGTGGATCCTATGGGCGGCCTCTCTCACCTGCTCCGCGGACACTCGCCGCAGGGCAAACTGCCGATCGTCGGTGCGCTGCTCGACGACCTCGACCCCCACGACCGCGCCTACGTGGAACACGTCATGTTCGGCATCGCACTGGCCGTCATCTATGGGTCGAGTCCATCGAGCAACGGAATTCGCATCGAAGTCGACGACGAATAATCCGCACTGGCCAAAGCGCCGATGAAGGTTCGGTCGGGGCATTTGCCAATACGGACTTCTTCCCCTCCTCCGCCAGATGCTCCCCGTTGGGTAGCAGCGCGAACACCGAAGAGATAGGTCGGAGCCTGCGGGTCTCCGAAGGTCCTCACGGAGCAAAACGCCTCCGGATATCGCGAGAGCGCAGAGCCCAGGTAACGGCCCGCAAGTCCGTCCCACCGGTCGAACAGTACTAGATCCGCCCCGAGGGCATCGGCTTCTGCAAGATGTACGGCGGGATCTTCACTGAATGGGAAGACCCTACTCGGGACTCCCGAGAGCACGAAGAACATTCTGGGCTTCCGAGAGAGAACCACTGAGCCGTCGGGCGCGGCTTCACCGATCCAGGTAGCCGCCGCGGCAAAGTCCTGCTGGCCGGGGCCGTAGCACGCCCATGGACCGTTGGCCCGCGTCGCTAGCACACACGCCGACGCCTGATCAACGGAAGACAACCACGACTTCCCTGCGGGCAGAACGACCACAGCCATCGCGACGACGGCCAACCCCCTCACGCCCCAGCTCCCCACGTGCCCGCCAAGGAAGCGCAGCATGGACGCAGCATACAGAAAGAACACCGGATAGAGGGGCAAGGCGAAGCGGTCGCCCGACCAGACCTCCGGCCAGAGGAGGATGAGCCCTCCATAGAGAGGCACGAAGAGTTCGGTGACTCCGATGCCCTTCCGGGCCTGCCGCACCCAGCCGGCCAGCGCCAACGTTGTCAGCACGACACCAAACAGGAGCATCGCTCCCCCTTCCCGCACGCCAAGGATGCCAGCAGGGCCGTGTAGGCTGACGTATCCCCAAGCATTCCCAACCACGCGGCCCACGAGCCCAGCGGCGTCAACATTCCCCAGTGCGGGCTGATAGGGATCGACCATCCATAGCTCCGCCCCGTAGTCACCTACTCCCTCTCCACGTCCGCGTAGCCACCACAGCAGCACCGGAATTCCGAGGGCGGCCGTGCTGGCGCCGAGCGCCTTCCACTTCTTCCGCAGCACGAGCCACGCGACGAGCGCCACCAACAGAGGGAGTCCCGCGGATCTAGTGAAGTATGCGAGTCCGACCGCGACCACTCCGCCGACCAGCGCCGCCCTTGGCGCGCCTTCTTCTTCCGACCACTCTAGGAGCCAGAGTGCGGCCACGGTCAAAGCGACAAAGAGAGGGTCCGACAGAATCCAATGGCTGTAGTAGACGACCGCTGAGGAAACTGCCAAGGCCATCCCGACTCCCATAGCGGCGAGCGTTCCAAGACGTCGCTCAGCCCACAAATACGTACAGCCCACACAGGCAACAGTGGACGCGGCCGTGACCAGCTTCAGAGCAACCCATGTCCGAGCCCCAAGGAGAACGAGCACGGCCAGCAATCCTGGAAAGACCGGTGGGTATTTCGTATGTGGCAGGCCTGCAGGATCGAAAGCCTCGGTATAGCTCCCATCCACAACAAGCGAATAGGCAAGCGAGACATAGGCCGCGTTGTCCCCTCCGGTGTGGGGAGCAGGATTGAACGCTGCCCCAACGATGACCGTTGAAAGGAAGAGCGTGACCCCAAGAGGAAGCCACCTCAGATTGCGCTTCTTGGTGTCGTCGGGTGCGTCGTCCGGAGTCTCCTGGCCCAACCTACGGCTCATGGTTTCGCTCCAAGCACCTGGGCCACCTGCCCATCTTCTTCGGCCAATAGAGCTGTGGCCTCATCCGACGAAACACCGAGCCTGCCCATCACCAGAGCGACTTTCACACTGCCCTTGGACTGGTCGAGAAGCGCAGTCGCCTCTTCTCGGGTGACCCCGGCCATCTCACACAGTATCCGCTCTCCACGGTCTTGCAGCTTGGCGCAGGTAACTTGCAAATCAACCATCAAATTCCCGAAGACCTTCCCCATTCGGATCATCGCGCCTGTCGTGATCGTGTTGAGCACGAGCTTGGTGGCAGTTCCCGCTTTCATGCGAGTCGATCCTGTGATGACCTCCGGGCCGACCAGTGGGGCGATCACGACGTCGTGCAACGTGCGGAGTTCGTCCGAAGGCGGAGTGCACAACAAGAAGCCAGTCGCCGCACCGCGTTCTTTAGCACGGGCGAGGGCACCATGCACATAAGGAGTGGAGCCCGAAGCGGCGATTCCCAATACGAAATCCCGCCCGTCCACATCGAGTGCATCGACGGCAAGCGCTCCGTCCTTCGGATGATCTTCCGCGCCCTCCTGAGACTTCACCAGCGCCTCGAGTCCTCCTGCGATCACACCGCGCACCATAGACGGGTCGGTGCCGTACGTGGGGGGCATCTCGGAAGCATCGAGCACGCCGAGCCTCCCCGAGGTGCCAGCTCCCACATAAACGAGTCGCCCGCCGCCTCGAAACGCTCGCTCAGCGAGCGTCACGGCTTCCGCGATCGCAGCTCGTTCGGCACCCACAGCCTCCGCGACTCCACGGTCTTCGGAGTTTATCAGGTCGACGATATCCAACGGATCGAGCTCATCGATCTTCATCGACTGGGGATTGCGCTGTTCTGTGAGGCGGGGATCCCGCATGGGCGCTTGTCGGTAGATTGAGGCGGACAGATCTTGTCGGGCACCCAAACAGTACCCCAAGGCGCGTGAGCGCGGCAACGCGCGAAGTACGCTACACCGCATTCCCCAACATGGGCTCATCCATGCTTCGTACGACTCGTCTCATCACCAACCTCTCCATTCTCGCGGCGCTGACCATCATCTCAGCGACGGCATGTTCAGACGTGGAACCTGCCGACGCTCCGCTCTTTGCCGCCGGGTGGTTGTACCGGACCACACCAGAACCGGTAACGGCCGCCAACGGCATGGTGGTGACAACGGATGAGCTCGCGAGCCGCGTCGGCGTGGACATCCTCGAAGCCGGCGGAAACGCGGTCGACGCTGCGATCGCCGTACAGTTCGCTCTGGCTGTCGTGAACCCGGAGGCAGGCAACATCGGCGGGGGCGGCTTCATGATGGTGCGCATGGCGGACGGCTCATCGGCTGCACTCGATTTTCGTGAGAAGGCCCCGATGGCTGCCACCCGCGACATGTATCTGGACGAAGACGGCAACCTGACAGACAAGTCGGTCGCGGGGCATCTCGCGGTAGGTGTTCCCGGATCTGTCGCTGGCATGTGGGCTGCCCACGAACGCTTTGGCTCCATGAATTGGACCGCACTCGTCGAGCCCTCTGTGCAACTCGCGAACGGCTTCCCGGTGCGGCAACGCTTCCTGGGCTCCTTGAGCAGCACGATGGTGGACGCACTCTCTCGCTTCCAGGCTTCCGCCGATCAGTTCCTCCCGAACGACGGAAGTCCGCCGGCCGTCGGCGACACACTGCATCAGCCTGACCTAGCGGTGACCCTTGGGCGTATACGCGACCAAGGACCGGACGGCTTCTATCGTGGGGAAACTGCAGATCTGATCGTTGCAGAAATGCAGCGCGGCGATGGGATCATCACACATGAGGATCTCGAATCTTACACCGCCGCCTGGAGGGATCCAGTTTCCTTCACTTATCACGGCCACACGGTTCTCTCAATGCCACCGTCTTCGTCGGGCGGGGCCACGATGGCGGAGATGGCCAACATACTGGAAGGGTACGACCTGTCCGCCACAGGTTGGAATTCGACGGAGTCGATCCATCTTCTCGCGGAAGCGTGGAAGCGCGCCTACGCGGACCGAAACCACTACCTAGCCGACCCTGATTTCATCGATATGCCGCTCGAGCGAATGACTTCGGCGGCGTATGCCAGGGAGCGTGCCAGTACAATCTCCCACGGTGCAGCCACCCCGTCCTCCGAGATCGGTCCAGGGATGGAGGAAGGCCCGAACGAAGGGGAGAACACCACGCACTATTCGATCGTCGACGCACAAGGCAATGCGGTCTCGGTGACCACCACGATCAACTCGTGGTACGGCAGCAAGGTGACCGTGACCGGCGCCGGTTTCGTGCTCAATAACGAGATGGATGACTTCGCTGCAAAACCAGGAACCCCGAATCAGTTCGGGCTCGTCCAAGGCGAAAACAACGCCGTCGGCCCAGGAAAACGGATGCTGTCCGCGATGACGCCGTCCATCGTCGTGGGGCCTGACGGAAAGCTGAAAATGGTGACCGGCACACCGGGCGGCTCAACGATCATCACGACGGTCTTCCAGACGATCTCGAATGTCATTGATCACGGGATGAACGTCGTTGAGGCCGTCCAGGCACCGCGCGTCCATCATCAACATCTACCGGATCAGATTTACTTCGAGCCGGCGTCGCTCGAACCTGCCACGCGGCTCGAGCTCGAGGCCCTCGGACATACGACGGTCGAGCGTGGAGACGTATCCGGTGACGCCCAGATGATCCTCATCGTAGATGGTGTGCTTACCGGTTGGTCGGACCCACGGCGCGGGGGTCGTGCGGTTGGGCATTAGGTAGAGTCCTCCATGGGTGAACTGCGCACGATTCTTCCGTACTTCCGACCGTACATGCGGTCGTTCTACTGGGGAGTGGTGCTCGTTTTCTTCGCGAATCTGTTTCAGATCGCGGGCCCCTACCTCATCAAGTTGGCCATCGACAGCCTGTCCGAACCGGGAACGACCGCTGGGCGTATCGGATCATACGCCGGGCTCATCGTCCTCGCGGCCCTGTTCGGGGGCGCGGCCCGATACGGCATGCGCGAACTGCTCAACGGCATGAGTCGCAGGATCGAGTGCGACCTGCGGGACAACTTCTTCCGACACCTGCTGAGTCTCGACGCAGCCTTCTACAACGTGACACGGACCGGCGACCTCATGAGCCGCGCCACGAATGACACGCTCGCGGTGAGGATGGCAGTCGGTCCGGCAATCATGTACACGGTGAACACCGCTGTGAGCTTCGTGTTCGCCTCCTCGCTGATGATCTGGCTGAGCCCCAAGCTGACCCTGCTCGCCATGGTCCCGATGGTCGTTCTCCCACCGTTCGTGATCGGGTTCGGCCGAATTATCCACCGCAGGTTCGAGGAGATTCAAGAGCAATTCTCGTCCCTGTCGACCTTTGTTCAGGAGAATCTGACCGGGGTTCGACTCGTTCGGGCCTACACCCAAGAAGCTGAACAATCACGACAATTCGACGCCTTCAACAAGGAGTACCGCAGCAAGAACATGCGCCTCGTGATCACGGCCGGCGCATTTCACCCCATCCTGATGTTCGTCGCTGGGACTGCCATGGTCGTCGTGACCTGGTTCGGTGCGCTCGAGGTGATGGCCGGGAGCATGTCACTGGGTGACTTCGTGGCGTTCGGGTTCTACTTGACACTCCTGATCTGGCCAATGATCGCGTTCGGGTGGGTCGTGAACCTTTACCAACGCGGCGCCGCTTCTATGGGCCGCCTGAACAAAATACTCCGTGCGGAACCGACGGTCGCCGTGCCGGCGGATCCCGTGTCGATCGAAGGAGCGCACGGTCGAATCGAATTCCGAAACGTGTCGTTCCGGTATCCGGATACGGAGCGTATGGTCCTGTCGGGAATCAACTTCGTGGCCGAAGCAGGCGAGACCATCGCCATCATTGGACCCACGGGTTCCGGGAAGAGCACGCTCGTGTCCCTCATCGCCCGGATCTACGATCCGACCGAAGGAGCTGTGCTCCTGGATGAGATCTCCCTCGGTCAAGTGGATCCAGCCGAGTTGAGACTCCGCCTAGGCGTGGTTCCGCAGGATTCCTTCCTCTTCTCCGACACGATCGCCCACAATGTGGGGCTAGGGCTATCGGACGATATTCCGTTGTTGTCAGAGTCGGGCGAGCCTGCCGACGTGATCACCGACGCTACCGGGATCGCGCAGCTTCACGATCAGATCCAAGCCTTCCCAAAGGCCTACGACACCATGCTGGGCGAACGTGGGATCAATCTTTCAGGCGGACAAAAACAGCGCGCGACATTGGCTCGCGCCCTCGCCCGCGACCCGCTCGTTCTCGTTCTCGACGACGCCCTTAGTGCGGTGGATACACACACTGAAGCCAGGATTCTGGAAGATCTCCGAAGCGTGATGAAGGGCCGGACGTCGTTCATTATCAGCCACCGCGTGTCAGCGGTCATGAACGCAGATCGCATCCTAGTTCTCGAAGACGGGATGATCGTCGAGCGGGGAACGCACGCCGAGCTCCTCGGAACTGAGGGGACCTACGCTAGGCTGCTCGAACGTCAGCTACGACAAGAAGTCTTGGAGTCCGAAGTGGCCGCGACCGGCGGCGATTGACCCCGCTCTAGATCCGATTCTGAATAAATTCAGGCGTAAAGCGCGCGAGAACGGCCGTTAGCACGGTGAACTTTCCGGTAAGCAGGAGGATGCCCAGCAGCACGAGCATGATTCCTGAGGCTTTTTCCACCACCGGAATCCAGCGGCGGAATTTCTTGAAAGCCTGTAGGAACGAGTCGAGAGCGAGAGACGCGATCAGGAACGGGATCGCGAGCCCCGCGGAGTAGACGGTCAGCAACCCAACCCCTGCCCACATCGTGTCCTGCGAGAAGCCGTAGGTCAGAATGGCGCCGAGGATGGGCCCAATGCAGGGCGTCCACCCTGCACCAAATGCCATACCGACCCCGAATGTCCCGATGTAACCCGCCGGCTTGTTTTTGAAATGCATGCGCTTCTCGCGCATGAGCGGCGTGATTTTGAACAGACCGGACAGGTGTAAGCCAAGAACGATGATGACCAGTCCGCCGACCCGCGCGATCCAGATCTCGTACTGTCGAAAAAACTGCCCCAAGAACGACGCCGACGCTCCCAGCAGAATGAAGATCACGCTGAACCCGAGCACGAAAAGGAGCGAGTGGACGAACGTCGCCTTCCGGTTCACGCCCGCTTCCAGGTCTTCCAGACTCATGCCGGTGACCAGCGTCAGATAACTGGGCACAAGAGGTAAAACGCACGGAGACAGGAATGAGAAAATTCCGGCCGTAAAAGCGATAAAAATACCGACTTCTATTTCGTTCACATTCTCTCTCTATGTCTGTGCGCCGTCTTCGAGCGCGGCTTTGCGCTCCTCGGCGTTTGCTCTGCGCGCCTGAAGATACGCGCGAATTGCCGTAGTCAAGCCGAACCACCCTGCCACAAATGCCACGATCCACCCCACCACGACCGGGAGCGCCGCCGCGAACACTGCCAACGCGATGATGAAGACGGACACCGTACCGAGCACGGTACGGTCCTCTCTCCCAAGCGTGCGGTCCCCAGCCAAGGCTTCGCCGAGTGCCGCACTCGCGCGAAACAAAGGCGCCATTCTAATCTGTCCTGGCGTACTTCCCATCGACCGAATTTGCTGTTCCAGTCTTTCCGGCAACGTGCCTTGCGGATCCAACGATTTCGTGTCCACTCTGCCCTGCACCACTCGAGCCGGCCCGCCGTGCCCTCTCCCGGGGAGTACGATTTCGGACGAAGACGCCAAGTCCGCAAGGAAGAGCCCCTCCAACTGTCCTGCGAGACTCACATCCAGAACGCCGACATCGAGCTCCCAGTTCCCCATGAGGCTGGCCGAATTCAGATTGCTCGACCCAACCCGGCACCAGGTACCGTCTACCACGGACGTCTTAGCGTGGATCATGGGCCCCTGCCACTCGAAGACACGCACCCCCGATTCGAGAAGGAATCGATATCCCCCTCTGGATAAGGACCCTACGAGCGGCCAATTGTTATGGGCGGGCACCAGAATACGAACGTCGACCCCCTGCTGCGCCGCCGCACCGAGCGCCTCGGAGATGGACCGAGGTGCGACGAAATACGCATCGGTGATCCAGATGCGCTGACGGGCACGAGCGGCCGCAAGATGCAAGGTTCGATAAACTCGCGCCTTCCCCGGCTCTCCCTCGATGAGCCACACCGGGGTATCTCCGGGCGGTTCGGTTTTCGGCACAGTGGAGGAAAAAAAGAGGGGATCTCCTTCCTGATCCCACATGGCCTCGAAGGCACGCGCCGCGGAAAGGGCAGCAGGCCCTCTGATCTCGATCCCCGTGTCCCGCCACGGAGCTTCGGTCTTGGTGCCAGCCCATTCGTCACCTAGGCAGAAGCCACCTACGAAACAGACATCGCCGTCGATGACGACCAGCTTCCGGTGATCTCGCTGCACCGCACCGAAAGGGTTTCCTAAGCCCAGAGATGGGCGATTGAAAGCCCGCACCTGCGCCCCTGCCTGGATGAGCGGTTTCCAATAGGAGCGGGGGGTCGCCCAACAACCAAGCCAGTCGTATACGAGGCAGACGGGAACGCCCTCTCGGGCCTTCCTCACCAACACGTCCCGGAAGGCTCGTCCCACCCGATCATCCCGGACCAGGTAGTTCTCGAAATAGACGAAGCGCTGCGCAGAGTCGATCGCGTCGATCCACGCTTCGAATGTGCTCGACCCCTCGAACTGGAGTCCGAGCACATTACCTGCAATCGTGGGAGACCCGGTCGCTCGCTCGACCTCCATCCACGGGAAGGCAGCCCCGTCGGTGTTTTGCACCACAGGGGCCCGTTTCGTAGAAGCGTGATCAAGCGGTTCGGGCACGGAGGATGGGCCTAAAAGAGACAAGGCGAGTCTCTCCAAAGGTCGAGAGAGGCTCACCCCCAATCAAGCTGGACCCGAAATGCCCGAAAGAGCTGCTCCGAGCGGAGCGCCTCCATGGGATCCACAAGCGTCGCGCGCCTGGCGGGTACATAAGCCGCCACCAATGCGACGAGGCACAGAACTGCACCGACGCTCAGATACGTGGTAGGGTCCGTAACTTCGACCTCGAACAAGAACCCGACTAAGAAACGGGAAAGACCGAGCGCGGCCAGTCCTCCCGCGACGAGTGAGCCAATCGCGAGAAGCGCTCCCTCCTTCATTACCATGGCGAGCACTTGGCCCTGTCGGGCACCCAGCGCCATGCGGACACCAAACTCCTGGGTCCGCTGGCTGACCAAGGCCAGAACACCAAGGACGCCGACCGCAGCGATGAAGAGCGCTAGGACGGCGAACGCGGTGAAGAGTGTGGCATTCAAACACTCCGGGGCGATGTTGTCGTTCCGTAGCGCCTCGAGCGTCGCGACCTGGTCCAGCGGCCGATCCGCATCCAGGCTCTGCACCACTTCCCGAACCCTGGCCGACAGAGGCCCGGGGTCGCCACTCGTCTTCACAAGAATGCTCGGCCCAGCAGAGGACTGAGCGGCCGGGCGGTAGACGGTGGGGTTCCTAGTCACCAACGACGGTGAAGGTCCGATCGCCGTACTCGACCAACTCATCCAACGTCCGTGCCGTGCGAAGGTCGTCGACCTCTAAGAACGAGAAAGACAAATTCGGGATCCCGGTGCTTTGGGCCGAGTGCCGCACGTACATGATGCGATCAGCATCCAGATACGGGAGCGGCGCGAGGAAGACCTCACTTCCGACGCTGAAGATGGCCGTGTTCATCCCGATCCCGAGTCCCAGGGTCAGAATGAAGGCGATCGTGTATCCGGGAGTGCGTGTGAGACTAAGGACAGAGGATCGGACGTTTTTCAGCATGATTTTTCCGTTCCCATTCCCTTTCTCCACCCAATCGAGACGCCCGCGGCGCCCCGAAAGCCCAAACAATGCTACCCGGTCACGTTCATGTCTTGAACGTTCACAACCTGGGCTGATTACCGAGCAAAATTAGACGAGCCGGCCCTGATACCGGTAGGACACGAGCTTGTAGACGAGTTTCGCAACCAAGAAGTCGGGAGCGTTGAGCCCGGGCGTCGGCGCCAACTCGACCACATCGGCGGCGACGACCTCACGTTCCGCAAACACCCGTTTGAGAAACCGGAGAGTGCGATACCAATCACCGCCACCTGGCTCCGGCGTCCCCGTGGACGGCACGAACGACGGATCAAAGTAGTCGACGTCGAACGTGAGATAGACCTTGGGTCCTAACGCATCGATCGCTTTGTCCATCCAGGCGTCGTCATCCATCATCTCGTCCGCCCAAACGAGTGTGGAGCCGGCATGGGCATTCGACACATCCACCTCTTCTTGACTGACACCTCGGACACCGACGGCCACCACGTCCGCGCGGTCGAGCACGCGAGCCATGGCCGAGGCGTGTGAATCAGGTGTGCCTTCGTACTCACCGCGAAGATCCGCGTGTGCGTCCATCTGGAGCACGGTCAGGCGTTCCTCATGCCGATCGGCCTGTGCGAGCACAGCGGCAGAGGAGATGGAGTGCTCTCCGCCCAGCATGATGAGAAATCTCTCTCCGACGGCTGATGCGATGCGGCCGTACGACTCACGAAGCTCTACCATGGCAGGGGTCGCCCCGGCACGAGTGAGTTCGAGTGCAGGCAGGGTGTTGATCCCAAGCACGGCCGCCGGTTCGCACCCGAACTCTTGGTCGTGGAGTTCGATGTAGCGTGATGCCTCGATGATCGCACGGGGCCCGAGGCGAGTGCCCCCGCCCCACGATGTCGTGGATTCGTACGGGACCGGGAGAATCACTCCGGCCGCCGTCTCCAGCGCCCCAGAGACCTCGTCCATAGCCAGAAACGTATGGGGCAATTCCCACGGGAGGTCACTCAATTCACTTGGCACGCCGGCAGGCGCCGCTATCTGGTCACTCTCGTGGCCGCGGCCAATGTCGGGATCGCGTCGGTTGGGCATGGATCGTACCGAGTGAGTCGAGCGTCCGGGTCAGACGATCTCGATGGGACAGAGGAGACCTTCATTGGGGATTTCTACACCTGCGGCCTGGCACTGACCACATAGTCCGTAAATCTCGAGCCGGTGCCGTACGGGAATGAACCCATGTTCACGGCGTACGCGGTTTTCCACCGTGTACAGTTCGGTGCTCTCGAACTCAGAGACCTTTCCGCACTCGAGGCAGATCAGGTGCTCGTGGACTGGGCTTTGGGAAAGGCGATGCTCGTAGCGCTTGAAGCCCTCTCCGAAGTCATGCTCAGCCACCAGTCGACTTCGCACCAACAGGTCTAGGGTTCGGTAAATCGTCGCCTTGCCGATTCTCTTCGAGCGGTCGCGAAGCAGGCCTTCCAGATCGTCCACGGACAGATGGGCGTCGGAGCCGAAGACAATTTCCGCGACCGCACTTCGCTGTTGCGTGACCGGGAGTCCTTGATCGCGCAGGTACCGACTAAAGAGCCGAATATGCGGGTGTTCCACCGGAACTGACTTCACAGCTGCTGGGCCTCCAAAAAGTCGACATCGAACTCCTCGAGAAGCTCTTCGAACTTCTCAGCCGACCCCCCGATCTCTACTTCACGGGGTTCCCCCTGACCTTCAACCGCTCCCGAACGCCGAACCACACCCGCCATGACTCCTGGAAACAGCTCCGCCGGGGCTTCCCCTTCTTGGGTAAACGACGTGGCCACGGACACACCCTTCCCAGTGTGCTCAGCCGTGTAGGCAGCGGTCACCATGACCCGGCGGTCTTCACCTTCTAGGAACGTGCTGACCGCGAGGAGCCCCTGCTCGCGCCGCCCACGCCGCACAGGAGGAAAAATCCACAGCCGGTCGACGGTGTCCGCACCAAGTTGATCCCTGAGGCGAATGAGAGATCTGGGCAGCGCCTCGGGCACGCCCGGGTCTGCAGATCGGTCCCTCACTGGCGGCTGTGACATTCGCTCCCTTTTTCCAGTTGTCGGCGCACGGCCTTTCGTGTCACCTCAAGCACCTCTTCAATCGCACGATCGAGCGGCCCGGCCACCATCGCACCGGACGCCTTTACGTGTCCTCCTCCGCCAAACTTGCGGGCCAACGCGTTCACGTCGACCGGCCCGTTGGATCGGAAAGAGAGTTTGATCTCGCCCGTGGACGCCAGACGGAAAAGCACACCAACCCGTGTACCATCCACAGACCGCGGGATGTCGACCATACCCTCCAGGTCCTCCGGTGTGGCATCCAGTTCCTTGTAGACCTCGGTCGGCACCGTCATCCAGGTGATCCCGAGTTCCGGGTCCGAGTCAAGTGTGGCCAATGCGTGCCTCAGGATCTTGAACTTCCTTAATGGCGCGGCTCCGTACACCCGTGTCCAAGTAGCCTCGGGGTTCACTCCCCGCTCGATCATTTCGGCCGCGATCTCGTGGCAATCTGGGGTGGAGTTCGTGAACCGAAACGACCCCGTGTCCGTCATAATCGCCGTGTAGATCCCTTGAGCGACGTAGTCGTTCCAAGGCCCATTGGATGCCTGCACCAGGTCGTACACGAGTTCACCTGTCGCGCACGCCTGCGGGTCTCGGAAGGAGATTCCACCAATGGATTGTTCACCAGGCGGATGGTGATCCACGACGACCGTTGGGATATCACGAATGAGATCTCTCACACGGCCGATCCGGGGGACTTCCCCTGTGTCGAGAACGACGGCGAGGTCCGCTGAATCACAAATCTGCCGGGCCCGGCGAGACCCTGCCGGGACGATCCAGTCTTGGTTCTCCATCAGGAACCGGAACCCGTCCGGGAACGGCGTGGGATTGATGATCCAAACCTCGGTTCCGTTCCCCCTGAGCCAAGAGGCAACGGCGGCCTCTGAGCCCGCGCCGTCGCCATCCGCATTCAGGTGCGTGGTCAGCACAACCCGTCGTCCCGCGAGCAACGCGTTACGGGCTTCCTTGACCATCGCCGTCCGCTTTCTAGGCGTCCGGTAGCTCAAGGTGATCTCCTATCCCAGAAGGAATTTTACGTCGCGAATGCCACGCTCTGAGATCTACACAGAGTGAGTCTCACGCGCCACGTTCGGCGGCCCGCCGAGCACCTCTAACCGGTTGGGGCTCCGGGGAGCTTCTTCCGCACTTTCGCCCAAGTGGATGCGAGGTGCACGAGGTGGGACGAAGACTTCCCGGTAACCTGCGCCTGCCGGAGAGCAGCCAGAAGGCCGGCTGGAGTATTCGGATGACCCGGGACCTCCACAAATGTGGTCCCCAATTCCCCGATGGTATGCGCGTCCGATCCGGCTCCTTTGAGCTTCCCATGCCGCTCCGCGAGTTCGTCCGCAAGTCGTTGGGGCCTCTCTGAGTGAAGCCGCGCGTTGAACACCTCGACGACGTCACACAGCGGGGCGAGATCTTCGGCGAGTCTACCCCCCCCGCCCTTTCCACCCGCGAAGGGGTGAGGCAGGTAAGGCACACCACCCTGCGCACGAATACGCTCAATCGTCTCGACGGCTGGCGTGCCCTTGGGAATTTCCTCGGTCAGGTAGAGTCCTATGACATCCACACCTTCGGCGGTCTTCACTTCTTCACCCGGCACGATCCGGTCCGGGTACGCTTCCGCCATGCGTAGTGCCACATGGAGCTTATTGTGATCGGTAATGGCGATCCGGTCGAGACCTTGGGCCAACGCGCGCTCGAGCACCTTTTCGGGATCGGACAAACAGTCCCAGCTCCCAGCGGTGTGGAGGTGGAGATCCATGCGTATCGTGCCCCCGCCAGCGATCTCCCTCAGGTCCTTCAGGACCCGATTGGCCGACGCCTCGAGATCGGCCAAGGTGCCGTCGTTCATGATCACGTGATCTGATCGATCCCGTTTCGGTCCGGGATCCCTCTGAGCCGCCATCATCCTAACAGCACCGTCTTCTGACATCCCTCGATCCTCAATGAGACGCCGGCGGCGTTCCACCTGCGCAGCATCCACGAACACGATTTGGTCGAAGTCACCCTCAGCGCCCGTCTCGAACAGCAGAGGAATCTCAGAGACGACGAGAGGATGGCCTTCAACTCGACGCTCAGCCAGCCACTCGTCCCTGAGCGTCCAAATGATGGGATGCACAATGGCCTCGAGTCGCTCGCGCTTCGACTCGTCCGCAAAAATCACAGCGCCCAAAGCCGCCCGGTCGAGGGTCCCATCTGTGGTGATGACATCGGGTCCGAACAACTCACGAACGGCGTTCAGTCCGCCGGACCCGGGCTCCACAGCCTGCCTCGCAAGTTCATCTGCACTCACCACAGGCACCCCTGCTCCAGCCCAGAAACCCGCTACCGCGGACTTCCCGGAGGCTGCGTTCCCGGTGAGCGCGATATTAAGCATCCGCATCTCCAGCGGGAGCATCGCTTGCAACTTCATCCGAACGCTTCATAAAGATCCAAATAGAGACACCCACGACGGCGAATACAGCCGTGCCGCCCACTCCGACGAGCTGTGTGACCACTCCCCAACTTTCCCTAGCGAGAACACCGATCGCGACATACATCGCGGTCCAACCCACGAGGCCAACTAGCTCGTACAGAAGATAAGTCCGGTATGGGAGCCCGCTCATGCCGGCCGCCATCGGCATCATGGTGCGCACAAAAGAGATCAACCGAGCAACGGTCACCGAATACACAGGATGTTTCCCGTAGAGTCTTTCCAGCGCAGCGCGCCCGGGAGCGATTCTGCGAGCCCACCGCCTGTCGCCGAGAAGAGCCCTTTCACCGGCACGCCGTCCGACCCAGAACCCGATGGAATCTCCCACCGCTCCGCCGACTGTAGCGGCCACGATCATTAGGTACGAGTTCGACTCTCCCCTGAAGCGCGAGCACGGTAGCGAGAGAAGTGGCGACGCCGGACGGTACGAAGAGTCCCGTCACAAAGCTGGTCTCAAGAACGGCCAGCGTGAAAAGCAACGCGGGGCCGTACGCGACGAGCAGCTCGAGGAGTTGGTTAACGCCCACGCCTTTCGCGCAGGGTCACAACCTGGAAGTCGTCGTCCGTGGAACGTGTTCGATCAGGTCCGTATGACACGATCGCAACGGAGTCCGCCCACACCTGGAGTTGATAGACGGTCCCCCATGGATCCTTCCTGAGGTCGTCCGCAGAGTAGCGGTAATCGAGCCACCCCACCCAGTTCCGGCGATCCGGGAGCTGCCCGGTCAGACGCTCATGTTCTATAACGTTTCGCCCCACCTGTCCCATCTCTCCTTGCGTGCTCCACTTCACAGCGGGCGCGACGACGGGCGCGGCAAACTCCAACAACATCTGCCTCGAATCCGGGAAGTAGTACGTCGCAGTAACCCCGAGCAGAACCAAGAGGAACAGTCTAGACAACGGGCCCCCGGGTCATCTCAGCACGCATGCGGGACGTCCAGAGCACGTAACGTTCGATCTCGTCATCAGATGGCTTGGCGTCCGCCGCGCCGTACGCCGTCTCCAAACGCCAGCGCATATACGATGCCGGTGGTAGCGGAAGAAACGGTGCACACCGATACCATCCGCGGGCCCTGAAGGCCCACGCTGCTTGCAGCAGGTACGGGATCGTTCGGGGGCGCCGAAGCGCCAACCCAGCCATGGTCAGGTACAGCGACTCGTCCTTGGTTCGGGCCTCACACCGCCCTGGGCGGCGGATGTCTGGTGGAAAGCTAGAGCGCGCTACGGTGCAAAACAACGATCTGAAGGAGGGCAGCGCCATTTGTTTCCTGTTGCTGCACCTTCCGTACCGCTAACCTCGGCCGGTTCCCACAGTCACAGGCCTTCGGGGCCAGAAGCGCTTGATCTCGCGAAAAACACCGATCGACCGATCCTTCTTTCGATCGGATACTCTGCGTGTCAGACGTTGGAACGGCGGGGAGCGTTCGGCAGCGGGCCAACCTCCTTCGTGCAGTCAACCCTGCACCTGCTCCCTGTGGGCGCTATCTTTGTGGCTGGAAATTGACCAGACGATTGAAGGGTTCATGGCGACACAAGAGAAAGAGATTCTTGCGACTGCTGAAAATGAGTCGACAACGGATCTAGCGGGACTGTCCCCCGAGCAGTTACTCCGCTTCTATCGCACGATGGTTACCTCGCGTCGAGTCGACGATCGCGAGATCAGCCTCAAGCGGCAGAACAAGATTTTCTTCCAGATTTCCGGTGCAGGTCACGAAGCCATCGGCGTCGCTGTTGCAGAGCACTGCAAGTCCGCCCACGACTGGTTCTTCCTGTACTACCGCGACCGCGCGATGACGCTGGCGCTTGGGCAAACACCGCTCGACCACCTGCTGCAGGCGGTGGGTGCCGAGGCGGATCCGGCCTCCGGTGGCCGTCAGATGCCTGCTCACTACGGTGATGTGCGGTACAACATCGCGAGCACATCGTCACCAACCGGCACGCAGTTCTTACAGGCGGTCGGAGCGGCCGAAGCGGGCACCAAAATCGCTGGCGTGGATGGCGTCCGCGAACTCATCGACCGATTCGAGGACGACGAAGTAGTCATCGTCACGACCGGTGACGGGACAACGTCTGAAGGTGAGTTCTGGGAATCACTGAACAGCGCGTGCAATCTCAACCTACCGGTGGTCTACGTCGTTGAGGACAACGGGTACGCGATTAGTGTGCCGGTCGCGGTGCAGACGGCCGGAGGCAGTATTTCCAAGCTGGTTTCCGGCTTTCCAGGTCTACACATCCTGGAGTGCGACGGCACCGATGTGGTCGAAGCATATCGCACCGCAGGTGAAGCAATCGCTTATGCCCGTGAGAGAAAGGGCCCTGCCCTGATTCACGCGCACTGCACGAGACCTTACTCCCACTCGATGTCCGACGACGAGCGGACCTATCGCACAGAAGAAGAACGCGCGGTTCAAGAGGTCCGCGACCCGCTGACCCGAACGCGTTCCCTGTTGATCGAAAACGGGATCGCCTCCGAGGAGGAACTCGACACGCTCGAGGCAAGCATCACCGACGAAGTGGCTCAGGCCGCGGACGACGCGCTCAAGTCGCCCCAGCCGGATCCCTCTACTGCGTTGCAGCACCTCTTCTCAGAGGATGTGGATCCCACGTCCGACGACTTCGACACCGAGGACGATCCGCAGTACGAGGACGACAAGCTCCTCACCATGGTCGATCTACTGAACGCGTGTATGGCGTCAGAGATGGAGCGCGATCCGCGCATCGTGGTGTTCGGCGAAGACGTCGCCGACGTGTCCAAACCCGCGGCGCTGGGTGAGGTGAAGGGAAAGGGCGGTGTTTTCAAAGTCACGCATGGCCTTCAGGCGAAGTTCGGGGCAGAGCGGGTGTACAACTCGCCGCTCGCTGAGGCGAACATCGTTGGAAGAGCCATCGGACAGGCGCTCAGAGGGATGAACCCCATCGTCGAGATCCAGTTCTTCGACTACATCTGGCCGGCGTTCCACCAGATCCGAAACGAGCTGGCGACCATGCGCTATCGCTCGAACGGGACATTCGCGGCGCCGCTCGTCATCCGAACGACGTACGGAGGCTATCTGAAGGGCGGAGGCATCTACCACTCTCAGACGGGTGAAACACTCTTCACGCACTGCCCTGGCCTGCACGTCTGCATGCCGTCTACGGCCGAGGACGCCGCGGGTCTCCTGCGTACCGCGATCCGTTGCGAAGACCCGGTCCTCTTCCTCGAGCACAAGCACCTGTACCGACAGATCTACAACAAGGGGCGCAACCCAGGCCCCGAGTACATGATTCCGTTCGGGAAGGCCAAGGTCCGCCGCGAAGGCTCCGACATTACGTTGGTCACGTGTGGGGCGCTGGTGAAACGCAGCCTCGATGCCGCCAAGATCGCGTCCGAGCAGCACGGCGTCGAAGTCGAGGTCATCGACCTACGCACGGTGCAGCCGTTCGACATGGAGCGGATCGCCGATTCCGTGAAGAAGACCAACAAGGTGATGGTCGTGCATGAGGATTCCCTTTCATGGGGAATCGGCTCTGAGATCGTGGCACGTATTGCCGACGAACTCTTCGAGTACCTCGATGGACCGGTGAAGCGCGTAGCCTCGCTCGATACCTGGGTGGCTTACGCTCCCGCCGTGGAGAACGTCATCCTGCCGCAGACACCAATAATCGTGGATGCAGTGCTGGACCTCGCCTCCTACTAGAAGCGGAAGCCCACGGTGATCGGGATGTACCGCAAGTCGCCGGACAGGTCTCTAATGTTCACGAGTCGAATTTCCGCATAACCACCGAATCCGAGTGCGCCCACGCTCACTCCGAAGCCTCCGTGGATTCCGTTCGAGGTCGCCGCCTCGGCAGCGCTCGTATTGATGTGGTACTTCCCGAATCCGCCGACCACGTAGGGCGAGAGCCCGAGCCCTCCGAGTGAGACGACGCCACTGATCGTTCCGGTCAACATCGTGGTGTTGTCACCACCCGTCTCCGGAAGCCGATGCAGTTCACCTTCCAGTCGGGCGGAGACCGGAAAGATCGGGACGCCGATCTGAATCCCAACTCGGCCGTGCATTCCCGCTTCGCGCGAATCCGCGAAAGTACCGATCGGAGTGCCGAGCCCTCCACCGACCATGAGGCGGGCCTGGGCACTGGCGGCAGCGGGCATCGCGAGGGCGAGGGCAGCAAGAAGCGCGATACGGCGCATGGGCGTCATCCTTGGGGGCATTGTCGTAGAGCGTCTATACCAGTCTCGCACGAAGCGGGGAGGAGCGGCAAGCATTAGTGGCCGGCAATGCAGCGCTAGACCACCGGCAGGCCCGGCTCGACGTCCCTCGCCCAAGAGAGAATGCCACCCTCGAGGTTCGTAATGGGTCCCAGACCAGCCTCCGCGAGTTGACGAGCGGCCGTCATGCTCCGCTGACCGCTCCGGCAGTACACGATAATGGGCCGGTCGTTGGGGACCTCGGCCATCCGCTCTGTGAGTTCACCGAGCGGGATCAGACGAGCTCCACGCGCGGACAAATTGCTCACAGCCCATTCCCAAGGCTCCCTAACGTCCAAAAGGAACGGCGCCTCGTCTTCCGCGGACAACGACGCATCGAGCTCACCCGCTGTCATCTCGGGGATGGAAATCCCGTGGACGACTCCGCCGGCAGCGTCGACCCCAATACCGCAAAAGAGCCCGTAGTCGATAAGCGCACTTTGAGTGGGATCGTCGCCACAGACAGGACAGTCGGGGTTCTTTCTTAGGGCAACCTCCCGCCATGTCATATCAAGCGCATCGAAAATCAAGAGACGGCCAGCCAGAGACTGTCCCTTTCCGAGGATGAGCTTGATCGTCTCCATCGCCTGCATCGATCCGATGATGCCCGGAAGAACACCGAGGACGCCACCTTCGGCGCAATTAGGCACGAGCCCCGGCGGGGGAGGTTCGCGAAACAGGCAGCGATAACACGGTCCACCTTTTGTCGCGAAGACGGACACCTGTCCCTCCCAACGAAAAACGGACCCGTAGACGTTCGGTATCCCAGACAACACGCACGCATCGTTCACCAGATACCGCGTGGGAAAATTGTCGGTCCCGTCCACTACCACGTCGTACCCACTCAGAATGTCGAGCGCGTTCTCCGAAGAGAGTCGAACCTCGTGCTTCACAACCTCCACGTGAGGATTGACCGCCAAAAGACTGTCGGCCGCGCTGTCCAGTTTGGAGCGTCCGATGTCTTCTGTGCCATGCAGGATCTGCCGCTGGAGATTGCTCGCGTCGACCGTGTCGAAATCGACGATCCCCAGAGTGCCGACGCCCGCCGCCGCGAGATAGAGCGCGAGTGGCGATCCCAACCCTCCGGCTCCCACGCACAAAACCCGAGCTTCTTTGAGTCGGGCCTGTCCATCTAGCCCCACCTCGGGTAATGCAATGTGGCGAGCGTACCGTAGCAGCTCGGCGCGGGAAAGGTCGGAATGTGTCATTGGAGATTGCACCCGCTCGCCCGTCCCGAGTTCCGCCCTCGTCGCCGAGCACAGGACGAGTTGTCATCCCACTCCGGCGGGATCGTACTAGATGCCTCGAGGGTTAGGCTGGCGAGTGTGAACCAGAACGATCCAGGAACCACCGGGGGTGATACAGCGATGGTGAAAGTGGCGGGGGTTACCGAGCGAGAACTCGACATCTTGAGCACCTTGTGGCGAGAAGGATCTGGGACCGTAGCTGAAGTGCAGGACGAACTTCATGACCCACCAGGGTATACCAGCGTTCTGAAGATGCTACAGATCCTGGAACGAAAAGCTTGGTCCGCCACGAGCGTGAAGGACGCGCCTACAGGTACTTCGCGACGTTGGCGCCAGAAGTCGCCGGCCCTGAGGCGCTCGGCACGATCATAGAGAAGATCCACTACGGACCCTCTGAATCTGCGCTCGCCCAATTGGTTGATGGCCGTATGCTCGCCCCAGATGTCGCCGCTCGCATGAAGAGCATGGTCGACCAGGCAACGAGAGACTAGGACCCGCCGGGCGTACCCCTCGCGCCACCCCGGGCGACGATCTGGAAGTTCTCGGCATCGTCCTCGAGGATGCTTACTTCTTCCTCCGGCACGCCAGCCGCTCTGGCCACATCCGATAGCTGCAATGTCATGGCGTAGTACTGCCACGGGATATTGAGCGTCGAACGATCCTGCCAAATGGGCCGGCTCTTGATGCCCCGGAACTCGTAGACATTCTGATAGAGCTCCAGGCTGGCCTGGACATCGTACCACTCAGCCCCGTATTCGGGACTCCCTTGGATCCATCCTTCTTGAGGCGGGGCGTCCAGATTCCGCATTTCCAATTTCACCGCCAGGCCATGCCGCACACCCCACCGATTGAGTCCGAGCTGGCTCATCATGCCCCCTGACGACGCAAAAAACACGGGGCGCTCGTCGAGAGAATCGTGGATGATGGAAAGAGCGATCTGGTGCGTACGATCGAGCACCATGTCAGCCGGATACAGAACGACCATACCGGGGAAAGAGATCCGAAGATCTTCACTGAGGCGCGCAGGACCCACCTGGTCCATCTGGACGCGGTCCATGTCGATGATCGATTCTGTAGGCAGCCCTGGGTCGCCGTAGAGGCCCGGCACCTGCTCGGCATTGAACGCTCGCTGACGGCCTGGAGCCGTCAGGCGCTTGAGCTGGTCGGGATACCACACGGTGCGGAGGTATTCGCCAACGATGACGGTGACGTCCTTCCGGACGCCTTCCACTTCCTGCAGGTACCAAAGCGGGAAGGTGTCGTTGTCACCATTGGTGAAGAGTACCCCGTACGGCTCGACGCTCATAAGGAGGTCGTACGCCCAGTCACGGGCCGCATAGTCCCCTGATCTGGAGGCCCAATCCCAATTGAGAATCAACGGGAACAGGGCGATGAGGAGCACGGGGGACGCCGTCTTATAAAGGCGAGGCCCGTCACTCATTCCAGCCAGCGTGTGCCAGACCCAACCCAGTCCGATCCCTGCTGTTGCGCCCCACAGGATAAAACCGCCGATGAAGAAATAGTCGCGCTCTCGCACCTCGTGCATCGCCGTATCCGCGATCTCGGGATTGAGCGAGAAGCCGTACTTGAAATTCAGGTAGATGACGAGCCCGATGGTGAGCGTGCCCGTAAGCGTGAAGAGATAGAGGAAGATCCCTCGATCGACTCGCCAAACGGCATACAGGCCCGCAAAGCCCAGTAAAACAAAGAGCAGCGTGAATGGCACCCTCGCGGTCCCCGGCTGTTCTGAGGCATCGATACCTCTGGCCCACTGCCAATCGAAGTACTGAAGATACGTCGCTATCTGAGCGCCGAGCGGCGCCTTCCTCTCTTGCACGGGCGGCGCCTGATACTGCTTACGCGACAAATTGTCGGCGAGCGCCGGGCAGCCACGTTTGCCGTTGCTGAACACCGCCTGGGCTGCTGAGACGAAGGACTCGCACGTGGGTTCACCTTCGTTGATCACCGGTTCGAGTGCAGACCGGATCGGGAGCACGAAGTTGAACGACAACCCGAGGAGCCCAAGTGGAATCACCCGGAGCAAGAACGACCGTCTCCATGCGATCGAGGCGTCCGTGAAGAGCACGAAGACGGCGAGAGCCGGAAGGGGAAGGACCGACATCTGGTGGTTCGTCGAACCCAGCGCCATCAAGAAGACCGCCCACAACAGGTACCGTTCGCTTCCGGGCTGATCGTGTTGATCTCGCCACCGGACCGCCAGCCACGAGACGGCTGCGATGATGAAGACACTGACGGTGTAGACCTTCTCGTTGACCGTCGACTGGCCCCAAACGGTGTACGCGGTCGCTCCGATCATCACCGATGCGAGAGCACCGTATATGGCCTTGTCCTTCTGATCGAACAGGGCCCAGAGCACCCGATGCGACACAAGGAAGAAGAATCCTGAGGCGCCTGCGCTCGTGACCGCAGCCAAGAGATTCACCCTCACGGCAACAGAGAGCCCGAGGGGAGCCAACAAGATCGTCCAGACTCGGCCGACCATGACGAAGAGAGAGTTCCCTGGCGGGTGGGGGATCCCGACGATGTGGGCCGTGGCGATGTACTCACTAGTGTCCCAAAACGCCGTGGTGGGCGCCAGGGTGAGGACGTATAGCATCAGTACACCGAGGCTCGCCGCCAGCGCCACCCGGTAGGGCGGGGTGTATTCGTCGCCCGTGCCCCCAGCGAAGAACGTGCCGAGGGCTGCTGTGGCGTCTGCCACAGAACGTCTGATCATCCGGTCTCCGTTGGGGCGTATGGCTGTTTTAGGGTCGGCCGTCTCGAGCAGGAACACCATTTCGCGCCGCATCATCCAGCAGTTCCAACACTCGCGCCACGTCGCCCGGAGAATTGTAGATGTGCGTGGAGAGGCGCATCCAACCGTAGTCGTACTCTCCGATCACTCTGGTGCGAACCTTGGCGGCACGCGAAAGGTGGGCCTGCAAGTCCAAGGACTCCACCCCGTCTATACGGAATGAGACCATCGCAGCATTCAGAGCGTTGTCCGACGGTGTGGCCAAAGACAGTCCAGGGATGTGCATGAGGCCGTCTTGAAGCATGCCCCGCAGGTACCTCACGCGACCCTCGACACGCTGCATGCCGAGGGCGTGGAAGAATTCGGTAGCGGCGAGTAGACCAGCGATTCGGGACTCGTCCATCGTCCCCATGTGGTTGAACCGATGAGCCCCCAACGTCATGTCGTCCCACCCCCCGGAAGCCAAGGTCGGCCACAACTTCTCTCTCCAGGGCTCCGCGATGTACAGGAGCCCTGTGCCCTGGGGTGCCAACAGCCACTTGTGTGGCGAACTGGCGTAGAAGTCGCCGCCGAGGGTGTTCAGGTCCATCTGGATCATCCCGGGCGGATGCGCACCATCCACAGCAAGGACGATGTCACGCTCAGCGCAGCGTGCCGACAGCTCAGTGATCGGCAGGATCGTCCCCGTGGTGAACGTGATGTGGGACACACACACGACCCTGGTCCGGTCCGTCACGCCTGACCACACGGCCTCGAGTAGCTCCTCACTGGAGGCAGCCGGCGCGGGCAATGACACAGTCCTCAGCGGCAGAACCCGGCGGCGGGTCACCAGCTTCCACGGCTCGATTCCGCCGATATGCTCGTGGTCCGTTGAAAGCACCTCTGCGCCGTCCGGGAGATCAAGGCCGTTCGCCACGAAGTTCATGGCTTCCGTCGTATTCCGAGGAAAGACAAAGCCCTCCGGATCTCCTCCGACCAGGCCGGCGAGAGACGACTTCACGTCATCCCACGAGACTCGCGGCGGGTACGTGGCTGCGACCCGACGGGCATGTTCGGTGACCGCATCTACGACCACGCGAGGGGGAGCCCCCAGCGTGCCGTTGTTCATGTAGATCCTGTCTGGCGGGATGAGGAACTGCCCGCGGACCACACCCCAGAACGCCTCATCGTCAGGTGCTCCGCCAGAAGCAAGCTGTAGCGCCAAGGCCTCTACCGCCCTGGGCCACGCCAATGAAGCGCCACCCAGGACGGAGAAGAAGGCTCTGCGGTCCAAGCTCACGTCAACAACCGAACGACGTGTGAACGAGCTGGATCAGTTCTTCACCGCGATAAAACTGATCTCGATGGCCGCTCCGGCGACCAGATTCGAGACTTCCAACGTGACGCGCGAAGGCGCGTCGGTCGGGAAATAGGACCCATACGCCTCGTTCATCTCGGCGTAGGCGTCGAGATCCGTGAGGTAGACGACGCCGCGAACGACGTTGCTGAGATCCATGTCGTGTTCCGCGAGCAGTTCTTCGAACTGACCCATGATGTTGTGGGTCTCGGCGGCCGTGCGGCCCTCCGTCATGCCCCTCGTCTCCCCGGTAGCTCCTATCTTGCCGGACAACCAGAAAATGTTGCCGACTTGGACGGCTGGGCTGTACGGAACACCGGCGCGCGCACCGTGCGAGATCTTAGGACCTTCCTGAGCGGCTGCGGGCATTGCTACGAAAGCCGTGAGGAACGCGACTACAAACGCTGAACGTTTCAAGATGAACTCCTGATAGTGGCTCGGATTGGATCTGGCCGATGATGCTGGGAGGACGCCCGCAGAGCAAGACGGTCAGGCGAACTCCGCCAACTGAAGGGTGGTCCTACGTCGCATTCCGACTGGCCCTGCGCATCGTGCCTCGGGTAGCTTCATTCATGTCATCCGCCTTGATACGAACCACACGCTACGTACGGACCTGGCTCACCGGCCGGGCCGACGTGACCGAAGAGGACGTCGTCCTAGACCGAGACGGCACCCCCATTCCGGCGACGCTGCTCCGGCGGAGAGGAGCCCGGGAGCCACTTCCTGGCTGGATTGTCATGCATGGCATCACCCGCCCAGGTCGCTCGCATCCACAGTTGGTCCGCTTCACACGAGCGCTCGCGGCGACAGGTGCCGCGGTGCTCGTGCCCGACGTGCCGGAATGGCGGAAACTGGATCTCGCACCCACCCTCACGCGACCCACGATCTTACGCGCGATTCAGGCCTTCGACGGCATGTCAGACGTGCGCACGGAGGGGTACGGCCTGATCGGCTTCTCGTTCGGAGCTCCTCATACCATCGCCGCCATGGCGGATCCGGCCATCCGTGATCGTGTGCTCGGTGCGATCGGCTTCGGCGGGTACTGTCACCTTGAGAGCACGATCAATTTCATGTTCACGGGTGAGCATGAGTACGGCGGCCAGAGCCACACGCTCCGCCCAGATCCCTACGGACGCTGGATCGTAGCCGCGAACTATCTCACTTCGGTCCCCGGGTACGAGGACGCGGGCGACGTGGCCCGAGAGTTGAGACGCCTGGCAGCGCTAGCTGGCGATACTGGGGCCGTGGCGTGGGATCCGATATACGATCCCGCCAAGGTCGAAGCCCGGAGTCGCATCGAGCCGGACCGGCTGCCTCTGTTCGACCTCATCGCCCCGGCGTCCAACGATGAGCCGGATCTCGAAGAGGGCCGACGGATGGCCGGCTTGTTGACCGAAACTGGATCGCGGATCGAGCCCGGGATGGAAGCGAGACCCGACCTCGCCGAGGTGGAGCGCCCCGTGCACATCATTCACGGGTATAAGGACCATCTCATCCCATACACCGAGGGTCACCGTCTCCAAGACGCCCTGGTGTCGTCCTCGGATGTCCGAGCGACTGTGACTCGGCTCTTCGGGCATTCCGCTCAAGACCCCTTCCCGTCTCCAGCTCAGGCGATTCGGGAGGTACCGCTCTTCCTTCGGGCTATAGGTCGAGCACTGGAAACGATCTAGATCATCCCGATCATGTCGCGGACAGCAGCTTTGACATCGGGATCCTTGTCGTCTACCGCCTGATTGATCAGACGCTTGGCGTGCGGGGTCCCAATGTTGTAGAGGGCTCGGTACGCTGCGATGCGAACATCAAGCGGCGATTTCGAGAAGAACGACACCGTTGCGCGTTTCGCGATCGAGTTGACCGCCCCGGGATCGCCCAGCTTCCCAAGCGCCTGCAGGATCGCCACGGTCACACTCTCATCCGACTCTGAATCGAGAATCCCCAAAAGGGGCTTCAACGCCCGTTCCACCTTCAGCTCACCGGCCGCCATCGCTGCGGCCAGCCGCGCATCCGGATCGGGATCCTGAAGCATCCCATAAACAAGCATACCAGCGTCTTCGCCGCCAAGCTTGGTCAAGGCGAGAAGGGCCTCTCGTCTGACTCGCCCGTCCGTGTGAGCGAGCGTACTCGTGATCAATTCTACGGCTCGATCGCCGCCGACCTCACCGAGAATCGCAACAGCATTCCGAATCACGAACCAGCGATTGTCCTCGACCATCTGCTCAACTACGACCATACCGGTACTGCCGAACATCACCATCGCGTCCATGAAACTGCGTCGGGCGAAACGGTCGTTCGTGTCCGAGAGGGCGTCCGAAATCGCGATCGCCATTTCGAGCCCAACGGCCTTACACACGGCGAACAGATGCTGTCGGCGCTCTTCGTCACGCTCCGTGCCCAGCCGGGCCGCGATTCGACTCGCCACGCCCGCAGTGACCATCAGGTCGGCCAAGGCGAGGCTCGCCTCATCGTCCGACGCTTCGGTAACAAGACGTTCTACAACGTCGGCGAGCGGCTCGAGAGCGTTGGCCGCTCGCAGCGCGTCCACCATCTGGTGGATCTCTCTCGCCTGCCTCTCTCCTTCGAGTCGCGGGCTGGCGAGGAACGCATCAAGCGCAGCCGAGAGTGCGTCCGGATCGGCCAGAGCTGGCACCGGACCGGCCTCCTTCACCTCGTCCGGCACTTCTTCCCGCATGACATCGGCGGCGGCTCCACCCTCGAGCGGCTCGCTCTCCGGCGCGAGCAAGACCTCTTCGTCCGGATCGGGGGCCAGTGAAGCGAAGTCGACCACTATGTCCTCGGGCGCATCCGGAGCCAGAGCGTCGAACGACATCTCGACTTCTTCGGGCGCGTCCGGAGCCAGAGCGTCGAACGACATCTCGA
>JAQWPM010000025.1 GCA_029245345.1 Longimicrobiales bacterium | reverse complement strand
CCGCGTCTCCGCCATGCTTCTTGGATTGAGTGAGCGTGATCGCTGCTGTCAGCGTCGTTTTACCATGATCAACGTGACCAATCGTGCCCACGTTGACGTGTGGTTTCGTCCGCTCGAATTGTGCCTTACCCATCGTTCGCTGTCCTCGTGGATCAGTTAAGTGCGTATAACCCTTGGGGTCAGTCGGCCCCGTTGGCGGACATGATCTCTTCCGCCTTCGACTTCGGAACCTCTTCGTAGTGCGCAAACTGCATCGTGTACACGGCCCGGCCCTGGCTCATTGAGCGGAGCGTGGTCGAGTACCCGAACATTTCACCGAGCGGCACCGAAGCGCCGATGACGCGGGCGCCTGCCCTCTCGGTCATGCCCCCGATCTTGCCCCTGCGGGACGATAGGTCCCCGATGATGTCACCCATGTAGTCGGCAGGAGTCACAACTTCGACGTCCATGATGGGCTCCAACAGGACCGACTTGGCCTTCTTCAGACCCTCTTTGAGCGCCATACCACCGGCGATCTTAAAGGCCATTTCGTTCGAATCCACGTCGTGGTACGAACCGTCGATCAACTGAACCTTCACGTCGATCACCGGATATCCGGCCATTACACCAGCGACGAGCCCCTCTTTGATCCCGGCCTCGACAGAGCTGATGTACTCACGCGGGATCGAGCCGCCAACAATTTTGTCCTCGAAGACAAAGCCGCTCCCCGTTGAACCGGGCTCAATGTGAATCACAGCATGTCCGTACTGTCCACGACCGCCGGTCTGGCGTACGAACTTCCCGTGCACATTCTCGGCTCGGTTCCGGATGGTCTCGCGGTAGGCAACCTGCGGACGTCCGATGTTCGCCTCGACGCCGAACTCGCGACGCAAACGATCAACGATGATTTCAAGGTGGAGCTCTCCCATCCCGGAAATGATCACCTGGTTGGTCTCCGGGTCCGTGAACACACGGAACGTCGGATCCTCATCGGCCAGCTTGATCAACCCGTTCGTCAGCTTGTCTTGATCAACCTTCGTCTTGGGCTCGATCGCAACAGCGATAACAGGCTCCGGGAAGTCCATGGCTTCCAGGATGATCGGGTCCGACTCGATGCACAGCGTGTCGCCCGTCTTCACGTCTTTCAAGCCGATCGCAGCTGCGATATCGCCCGCATAGACTTCAGACCGCTCTTCACGCTTGTTTGCGTGCATCTGCAGGATACGACCTACGCGCTCACGCTTGCCTTTCGTCGCGTTGTACACGTAGCTGCCCGACGAAAGGACACCCGAGTAAACGCGAAAGAAGGTCAGCTTACCGACGTAGGGATCCGTCGCAATCTTGAATGCGAGCGCTGCGAAGGGAGCATCGTCGCTCGCCTCGCGAGCCTCGTACGTTTCGTCATTCTGCGGGACGTGCCCCTGAATCGCTTCGACGTCGACCGGCGACGGGAGGTAGTCGATGACTCCATCCAGAAGCGGCTGCACGCCTTTGTTCTTGAAGGCCGAACCACAGAAGACCGGGAAGATGACACCTTTGATGGTGGCGGTCCGGATCGCTTGACGGAACTCGTCGTTCGAAAGCACTTCACCCGCAAGATACTTCTCAATGAGCTCGTCATCATGCTCCACCGCGGCTTCGAGGAGCGCGTTGCGCAACTCTTCGATGTCGGCCTTGAGCGCGTCAGGAACATCTCCCTCCGTGAACTCCGCACCCATCTCGTCTTCATAGATGAGGGACTTACGGGTCACGATGTCGATGTGACCGGTAAAAAGCTCACCCTCACCGAGTGGATACTGGACCGGGTGAGCGTTAGCGCCCAAGCGGTCCTTCATCATCTCGACCACGTTCATGAAGTCCGCACCGATGCGGTCCATCTTGTTGACGAACGCGATACGCGGGACCTGATAACGATCTGCCTGACGCCACACAGTCTCGGACTGCGGCTCTACACCACCTACTGCACAGAAGACCGCCACCGCGCCGTCCAGCACACGCAGTGAGCGCTCCACCTCGGCCGTGAAATCCACGTGCCCAGGTGTGTCGATGATGTTGATTCGGTATTCGGTGTCGAAACGGTTCCAGTGAGCGGTGGTAGCAGCAGAGGTGATCGTAATTCCCCGCTCCTGCTCCTGCTCCATCCAATCCATGGTCGCAGCACCGTCATGCACCTCGCCCACACGGTGCACCCGACCTGTATAGAACAGGACGCGCTCCGTGGTCGTGGTCTTACCGGCGTCAATGTGCGCCATGATGCCGATGTTTCTCAGTCTCGACAGTGGCGTTTCTCTAGGCATCTATTTCGGTCCTTCTTCCATTCTCATGTTGTGTAGGACGTGAAAAAAGGAGCACGGGGTTCCTTATCTGCAGTCCCTGGGGACTGACAGTCGTCCGCGCTCCTTCGATCGGAGAGGGCCCAATTCCCGAAGAACGGGGCCATCGCGTCCCAAATTGTCTGTGCCGACCCCGTAGGGCCTGCGGTCCAGCTAACCGACCCTTACCAGCGGTAGTGCGCGAACGCCTTGTTCGCTTCTGCCATCCGATGCGTGTCGTCCTTCTTCTTGATCGTCGTGCCCTCACCGCGGCTCGCCGAAAGCAGTTCCGCGGCCAACCGTTCGGCCATGCTCTTCTCTGACCGGCCCCGGGCATGCCCGATGAGCCAGCGAGTTGCCAAGGCTGTGCGGCGATCCGGGCGAACCTCAATGGGCACCTGGTACGTCGCACCACCCACGCGGCGACTCTTAACCTCAAGCGCGGGCTTGGCGTTGGTCAGTGCCTGCTCAAAGATCTGCAACCCGGGCTGACCCGAACGCGACTCCATGATCTCGCAAGCATCGTAGAAGATCTTCTCGGCGATGGACTTCTTTCCGTCCTGCATCAAGTTGTTTACGAACTTGGTGACAGCTCGGGACTCGAAGTGCGGATCGGGAGGAGTCTCCCTCTTCTCTGCGCGTGAACGACGACTCATCTAATTCTATCTGCCTTACTTGGGCCGCTTGGCGCCGTACTTGGAACGACCCTGCCGACGGGCATCAACACCCGAGGCGTCAAGCGTACCGCGGATGATGTGGTAGCGAACACCAGGAAGGTCTTTAACACGGCCACCGCGGATGAGCACGATTGAGTGCTCCTGAAGGTTGTGACCCTCACCACCGATGTACGCCGTTACCTCGAAGCCGTTCGTAAGACGTACACGAGCAACCTTGCGAAGCGCCGAGTTCGGCTTCTTTGGGGTCGTGGTGTACACACGCGTGCAGACACCCCGTTTCTGGGGATTAGCTTGCAGGGCCGGAGCTTTGTTCTTCTTCCGGATTTCCTTGCGGCCCTTCCGCACGAGCTGGTTGATCGTCGGCATTGCAGTTCTAATCGTGAAAAAAAGCGCCTCTCGGCGCGTCGGCTTCCTCAGCTGTTTTGCCAAGTGCCGTTCCATCTACAGCACGGAAAGGTAGAAACGGGTTAGGGGGGTGTCAACGGGTGTGGACCCCCGACTCACTGTAGATGACGCAACTGCTGTCTCACTCCCGGCAAGATACCTAGGCAGCGCCCCGAACGGTCGTTCCAGCAGCCCCTCCCAATCTCATCGACCGCGGGTTTGTGACACCCCCGGCACAGCCCGACTTCCTGTCCGGGACCCGCCAACATTGCCCGTCAAGATGGCTGCATCGGCCGCCTTGTCCCGTGTCCTCTCGGACCCATACGCACGCGAAACAGTCCCTAACCGGCTGTCCCACACTGCACGGGATCATTCCCTGATCAGCGGAACCCTGACACTAGAAGGAGCTAGGGACGTTCTCTTCACAGACACGGAAGGGGCATTGATCCGGCTCGGAAGCCTGTCCGAATCGATTCCTGCGGGCGAGTTCGCCTGCGCCGAAGGGGAAGGCTTGTACCGATATACCCTTAAGTGCTCCGAGAATCACCCTAGGGACATTTTCGTGCCTGGCAATTGCTTCCCCTCACGACACAACACTCGCTGGGATCTTCACAGATCGGTAACCCAGTACAAGTGGGAGGGTTTAAGCTTTGACACTGCGCCTCCGTGAGGCACGAAGCCGCGGAGCTAGCCAAGGGCGCCGCAATGGAATCCACCGTCGGGAACAGCGACGCACCGGCTGCGAGGCCGAGCGCCCGCAACGCCTGGCGACGTGTAAGGGTCCACGTCTTCGGCGGATCGGGCGCGACTAGGAGCTCCGCGGCTGTGAGGTCCCCAAGGGATGCCGCGACAATCGACTCGTCCGCAGGAAGGCCCACGTCAGGGAGTGTCCCCGCAATCTGTGCAACCGTGTATTCGCCGTCCGCCATCCCCCACACGTGGGCAGCCGCCTTGTTCAGGCAGTGCGCCTCATGGCTGCTCAAGTCATACACCAGCGTCTCGTCATCAAGGTGCTCGACGAGGAGGCCCTTCGAGCGTGCTCGTGGAATGTGGCTCGAAGTGGTGGAGTCCATTGCGGTCCTTCCTGAGCGAAAAGTGATCAGTACTTAATCCTATACGCGGTGTGCCAATGTGCCCCAGAAAGCGGCAAGGGGCACCCTAGCATCGGAGCGCCCCTCACCAAATTCCTGCCTGGCGGATGTTGGTCCGCTATTCGTCTCCCATCCCTAACGCCGCGAGCTCTTCATCGGGCTCTCCGAGTGGGATGATTTCCTCGTCATAGTAGGACTGCTCGACCATGAACTCAACCGCCTGGTAGCGGTGTGCACCGGTTCCAGCCGGGATCAGATGGCCGATAATGATGTTCTCCTTCAGGCCCTTGAGGTCATCCCGTGCGCCGCGTACGGCAGCGTCCGTGAGCACTCGGGTGGTTTCCTGGAAAGAGGCAGCCGAGATGAACGACTCGGTCGTCAGAGACGCCTTCGTAATGCCCAGCAAGAGCGGCTCGGAACGGGCAGGCTTAACCTCGTCCCCAATCGCCCTCTGGTTCGTCGCTCTGAACTCAGTTCTATCGACGTTCTCGCCCTCGAGCAGAACCGTCTCACCAGCGTCGGTGATCCGGACCTTCTGCAGCATCTGGCGGACGATCACTCCAATGTGCTTGTCGTTGATCTTCACGCCCTGAAGCCGGTAGACCTCCTGGACTTCGTTCAGCAGGTACTCCTGAACCGCCCGCGGGCCCTTAATGGCGAGAATGTCGTGCGGGTTGATGGGGCCTTCGGACAGACGGTCACCCGCCCGCACTCGGTCACCCTCGTGCACCCGCATGTGCTTCCCGACCGGTACCGGATATGTACGCAGCTCACCGGTCTCCGGCGTGACGTGCACCTCACGCTTACCGCGCTTGATTCCCCCGAACGTGACCACACCGTCGATCTCCGTGATCACCGCTGGGTCCTTCGGGCGTCGCGCCTCGAACAGCTCCGCAACACGCGGGAGACCACCGGTGATGTCTCGGGACTTGTACACCTCACGACTGATCTTCGCGATCGTGTCACCCGGCTTGACGTCTTCGCCGTCACGTACCGTCAGTTGCGCGCCCACCGGGACGATGAACTCACGCAACTTCTCTTCCTTCTTGGCGTGCTTCAGAATCTGAATCGTCGGGTGGAGCTTCTTCTCCCGATCCTCGATGATCGTCATCTGACGACGCCCGGTGGATTCATCGAGCTCTTCGCGCATGGTCTGCTCGTCGACGATGTCGACGAAGCGAATCACACCCTTCGAGTCAGCGACGATCGGCTCTGAGTAGGGGTCCCAGCTGAAGAGCAGGTCCCCCGCATCGATAGACGCGTCTTCGGCCACCGAAAGAGTAGCACCGTACGGCACCGCGAGACGGCTCCGAATGGCACCCTCTTTGGTCTTCAAGAGAATTTCACCCTCTCGAGACGTAACGATCTTGTCCTTTTCAGGCGTGACAACGGTCGTGACACGCTCCAACTCGACGATACCGTCGATCTTGGACTTACGCTGTGTCTGCGCAGCGATGCGGGATGCCGTACCACCAATGTGGAAGGTCCGCAGCGTGAGCTGCGTTCCCGGCTCACCAATCGACTGCGCGGCAATGATCCCGACGGCCTCACCAATGTCGACCATTTTCATGGTTGCCAGGTTGCGGCCGTAGCACTGGCGGCAAATACCACGTAGCGCCTCACAGGTCAGCACCGACCGGATCTTCACCATCTGAAGACCCGCTTCCTCAATGTCTTCCGACGCGACCTCGTCAATCAACGCGCCGGCCTCCACCAGTAACTCACCATCAATGGGATCGTAGACATCTTCGAGCGCCACGTTACCGACGATCCGGTCCATGAGCGCCTCGATGATGTCCTCACCCTCCTTCAGCGCCGTCATCTCCAGGCCGAGGATGGTCCCACAATCCTCGTGCATGACAGTGACGTCCTGAGCCACGTCGACGAGGCGACGGGTCAGATATCCAGCATCTGCGGTCTTGAGTGCAGTATCGGCCAGACCCTTCCGTGCACCGTGGGTGGAGATGAAGTACTCCACCACCGTAAGGCCCTCGCGGAAGTTCGACTTAATGGGCGACTCGATGATCTCACCGATTCCACCCGTCAGCTTCTTCTGCGGCTTAGCCATGAGGCCACGCATTCCGGCCAACTGACGCATCTGGTCTCGGTTACCACGAGCTCCGGAGGACATCATCATGTACACCGGGTTGAAGCCGTCTTTCGACTGCTCCAAGTGGCGTACCATGGCGTCCGCAACATCGTTGTTCGCGTGCGTCCATGTATCGATGACCTTGTTGTAACGCTCACCGTTGGAGATAAATCCGCTCGAGTAAGCTTTCTGGAAGCGTGCGATCTGCTCGTCCGCTTCCTTCAGGATGTCAGCCTTCTCCATCGGCACCTCAAGGTCAGCGATACCAACGCTGATTCCACCCATGGTGGCGTAACGGAATCCGAAGTTCTTCAGATCGTCCAAGAATTCGGTAGTCCGGCCGAGGCCCGCGTTCTCGAAGCTGTCGAAGACAATGTCTCCGAGTTCCTTCTTGCCAAACGTGCGGTTTTGGAAGCCGAGCTGGTCGGGCACAATGGAGTTGAACAGCACTCGACCTGCAGCCGTACGCTTCCAAGAGCCTTCTTCCTCGCCATACTGCTCGCCGACCCAATACCAGACCGGGCTTTGGAAGGTGAGTGCTTCGGACGCCAGCGCCATCTCGACTTCACCATACGTCGAGAAACGCGGTGCGCCTTCGAAGATTTTGCTCAGAGCCTCATTTGCCGTGTCCCGACGGGCCTGCGGCACCTTGGAGTCACCTGCCGCCCGCTCAAGGTCTGTCATATACAGGCCGGGGTTGGTCAGGTAGTACAACCCAATGACCATGTCCTGCGTCGGAGCAGCGACCGGACGCCCATTCGACGGCAGAAGAATGTTGTTCGAAGAAAGCATGAGCACGCGAGCTTCAAGCTGCGCTTCGTACGAGAGCGGTACGTGCACCGCCATCTGATCACCGTCGAAGTCCGCGTTGAACGCCGCACATACGAGAGGGTGTACCCGGATGGCCTTACCCTCGACCAGTACCGGCTCAAACGCCTGGATGCCGAGTCGGTGGAGCGTTGGCGCACGGTTCAGTAAAACGGGGTGGTCCTTAATGATGTCCTCGAGGACCTCATAGACCTTCGGATCAGCCTTCTCCACGATCTTCTTGGCGCGCTTGACCGTCTCGGCCTCACCACGCTTTTCGAGCTCATGGATGATGAACGGCTTGAACAACTCAACCGCCATCGCCTTCGGCAGACCACACTGGTGTAATTTGAGCTCAGGGCCGACGACGATGACCGAACGGCCGGAGTAGTCGACACGCTTTCCGAGAAGGTTCTGGCGGAAGCGGCCCTGCTTACCCTTGAGCATGTCGCTGAGCGACTTGAGTGGGCGCTTGCCCCGGCCTCGGATCGCCTTGGAACGACGCCCGTTGTCGAAGAGGGCGTCCACTGCTTCTTGCAGCATGCGCTTCTCGTTCCGGAGAATGACCTCCGGAGCACGCATATCGATCAGCTTCTTGAGGCGGTTGTTCCGGTTGATCACACGGCGATACAGATCGTTTAGATCGGACGTCGCGAAACGGCCACCGTCCAGCGGCACGAGAGGGCGCAGATCGGGCGGAATGACCGGGATTACATCCAGGATCATCCACTCCGGACGGTTCCGCGTGTCCGGCGTCTCACCGGAATTCCGCAGCGCGTCCACGACCTTGAGCCGCTTGAGCTTCTTCTTCTTTCTGTGCTGGGACGTCTCCGTCGCAATCTCGTGACGAAGCCATACCGCGAGACGGTCGAGTCCGCGACCATCAGAGTTCCGATCCTTGATTCTCCGCTCTGGCGAATCGAGCATCTTGAGGAGAGTGCGCGAACCCTCAGCGCCGATCTCGGCCTTAAACGTCTCGTCGCCCTCGTCCCGCGCTTTTACGCGCAGGTCGTAGTACTCGTCTTCGTCGAGAAGGTCGAGGTATTCGACCTCCTGCTTGCCCGGGTTCGTGACAACATAGGCCGCGTAATAGATGACCTTCTCGAGGTCACGCAACGTCATGCCGAGCAAGTAACCGAGCTGACTCGGAAGCGTCTTAAAGAACCAGATGTGCGCTACCGGAACGGCGAGCTCAATGTGGCCCATCCGCTCACGTCGGACCTTTGACAGCGTGACCTCTACACCGCAACGGTCACACACGTGGCCGCGGAAACGGATCCGCTTGAACTTCCCGCAATGGCACTCCCAATCCTTGACCGGTCCGAAGATCCGCTCGCAGAAGAGTCCGTCACGCTCAGGCTTGAACGACCGGTAATTGATCGTCTCTGGCTTAATGACTTCACCGAACGACCATCCGCGAATTTCTTCCGGAGAAGCAAGCTTCACCTGGATGAATTCGAAGTCAGACGAACCCTGATCCCGAGTTCTAGGGAAATCGATCATTACTCTTCCTCCCCGAGCGTTACGCTCAGGCCGAGAGCCTGGAGTTCTTTCACGAGGACGTTGAACGACTCCGGAATTCCCGGCTTCGGCAGATTGTCGCCCTTCACGATGGCCTCATAGACCTTCGAGCGACCCTGCACGTCGTCCGACTTCACGGTGAGAATTTCCTGGAGCGTGTGCGCCGCACCGTATGCTTCCAGTGCCCACACCTCCATCTCACCAAAGCGCTGACCACCAAACTGCGCCTTACCGGCCAGCGGCTGCTGCGTTACGAGCGAGTACGGTCCGATGGAACGGGCGTGGATCTTGTCATCCACCAAGTGGCTCAGTTTGAGCATATACACCGCGCCTACCGTGACCGGGAAGTCGAAACGGCGTCCGCTCCGACCATCTCGCAGCCAGACCTTCCCGTTCGGGAGGATCTCTGCGTGCTCCATGAGTTCCACAACGGCGTCGTCCAGTCCGGACTTCACCGTGGAGCGTCCCTTCAACTTCTGAATCGCCGGGAAGAGCTCCGTCATCGTCTGGCCTTCGCGATCGGACAGTTCTTCCGCAGCGGCAACCAGGAATCCGATGAGGTCATCCAAGAACTTCTGCTGCCGCTTGTTGAGCTGCAGCGACAGATACGCATCGAGCGACTGACCGATACCGTGTGAGTACAGACCAGGCCCAGCACCGTCACCTCGAGCTTCGTCACTCCCGGCCATGATCACAGGGAGCTCGTTCGCCGCACTGACGAGGTTGTCGATGTCGGCGTTCCCAGCTGGGGCTTTCACTTTCAGCTTGAGTGCACCCTCGACCCACTTCATTCCGGCAAGCTTCAGAAGCGCACCAACTTCGTTCTCTGTCGCGCCCTGGAAGACCGGCGTCTTTGCTTCGAAGCCAAGGACCTTACCAGCCCACCCGAGGTGGGTCTCCAAGACCTGACCGACGTTCATTCGCGACGGCACACCTAGAGGATTCAGCACGATCTCGACAGGCGTTCCGTCCGGAAGGAATGGCATTTCTTCTTCCGGGACGATTCGGGCAACGATGCCCTTATTCCCGTGGCGTCCGGCCATCTTGTCACCGACGGAAATCTTACGCTTCTCGGCGACGTAGACCTTGACCAGCTGAACGACGCCCGGGGGCAGTTCGTCCGGCTGGAAGACCTTATCGATCTGGGCCTCGGTCTTGTCCTTCACGCTTTGGATGCGGGCCTGAGCTTCATCCACCACACGACGAACGCGCTCGCTGGCGTCCTTGTTCTGGACCTTGAACGTCGAGAGGTCGATCTTGCGGAAGTTGAGCTCGTCGATGACATCCTTGCTCAGCTTGTCGCCCTCATTCATGATCGTCTCGACCGTGCCCTTCTTGAGCATCAAGCTCACGGACTGACGCTGCAGGACGTTGCGTAATTCTTCGTCGCGCGCGTCGGTGATCCGCTGGATCTCTTCGCGCTCCGCGGTGCGGAAATCACCGATCTTCGCGCCATGCTCCTTCTCGAGAAGCGGATCGTCGATCCGGCGGGAGAAGATTTTGACGTCGATGATCGTCCCGGTCATGCCCGGGGGCACACGCAGGGACGAATCCTTCACGTCTTTCGCCTTCTCACCAAAGATCGCGGTGAGGAGCTTCTCTTCCGGAGAGAGTTCGGTTTCACCCTTCGGCGTGATCTTACCCGTCAGGATCTCGCCGGCCTTGACTCTCGCACCCACGCGCACAATGCCGCGCTCGTCGAGGTCGACCAGGCTCTCTTCAGCAACGTTCGGAATCTCACGGGTGATTTCTTCCATCCCCCGCTTCGTGTCCCGCACGTGCAGCTCGAGTTCCTGGATGTGGATCGAGGTGAAGACGTCGTCCTTTACCAACTTCTCACTGAGGACGATGGCATCCTCGAAGTTGGAGCCGTACCACGGCATGAACGCGACGACAATGTTCTTTCCGAGTGCAAGCTCACCTGCGTCCGTAGCCGGACCGTCCGCGATGATGTCACCCGGCTTCACAGCCTCGCCGATCTGAACCAGCGGTCGCTGATTGATTGACGTGTCCTGATTCGTTCGCCAGTACTTCTTCAACCGATACCGGTCGAACTGGGCAAGCTTTGCCAGCGGCTGGTCCGCACTTCCCGGCGTAATACTGCCGGTATCGATGACGACTTCATCTGCCGTAACGTGTACCACCTTCCCCTCGCGGAGCGCCGTAATCACGGAACCGGAGTCCGAAGCTACCTTGGCTTCGAGGCCGGTACCCACGAGCGGTGCGTCCGTGTAGAGGAGTGGCACCGCTTGGCGCTGCATGTTCGAGCCCATGAGCGCGCGGTTGGCATCATCGTGCTCTAGGAACGGGATCAGAGCCGCAGCGACCGAGACCAACTGGTCCGGCGCCACGTCCATGTAGTCGATGTCTTCGGGCTTTAGGAGCGGGAAGTCACCGCGTGCACGACAAAGCACGTATTCGTTCTCAAAATTGCCCTTGCCGTCGAGCGGCGCGTTCGCCTGGGCGATGCTCTTCTCCCCTTCCTCGTTAGCCGACAGCCATTCGATCTGGGTCGTAACCTTGCCGTTCTTCACCTGGCGGTACGGCGTCTCGACAAAGCCGAGATCGTTGATCCGCGAATACGTCGTGAGCGACGTAATAAGGCCGATGTTCGGACCCTCGGGGGTCTCGATGGGGCACATGCGGCCATAGTGAGAATAGTGAACATCGCGGACTTCGAAGCCCGCCCGCTCACGCGTAAGACCACCCGGCCCGAGCGCAGACAAACGACGCTTGTGCGTCATCTCCGCGAGCGGATTCGTCTGATCCATGAACTGACTGAGCTGAGACGATCCAAAGAACGCCTGGATGACCGCGGACACCGTCCGGGCGTTTACCAGGTCGTCAATGTTGATCTTCTCAGGATCGGTGTTGATGGACATCCGCTCCTTCACCAACCGCGCCATGCGGCTGAGGCCAACGCTGAACTGGTTGGCGATGAGCTCACCCACCGTGCGCACACGCCGGTTCCCGAGGTGATCGATGTCGTCCGTGTAGCCACGACCCTCGTTGAGCTCAATGAGGTGCAGGATGATCGAGACAAAATCTTCTTTCGTCAGGACCGTCTGGTTCCGCGGCGAGGTCATGCCAAGCCGGCTATTGATCTTGTACCGGCCGACACGACCAAGGTCGTAACGCTTCGGGCTGAAGAAGACCCGCTCTAACGCTTCGCGGGCCGTCTCGACGTTGGGTGCCTCGCCCGGACGCAGCAATGAGTAGATCGCATAGAGCGCTTCTTCTTCGCTGTCCGTCGGGTCCTTCTTGATCGTGTTCTTGATCATCGGGCTGTCGCCGCGTGGCGTCACCCGATCCGTCGTGTAGATCTTGAGTTTCTTGGGACCTAAACGCTGGAGGATCTCGATGACGTCCTCGTCGATCTCCCAACCGTTCTCAATGATGATCTCACCGGTCTCCGGATCAACGAATTCCTCTGCGATCGACTTGCCTTCAAGATCCTCAAGCGCGACCGCCTTCTTACCGGTGAGCTTCAGCTCAGTCACATCGTAGAAGAGCTGGAAGACCTCAGCGTTCGTGCCGTAACCCAGAGCTCTGAGCAGCGCGGTCGCCGGGAACTTCTTCTTCTTGTCGATGTGGACGTAGCAGATGTCGTTGATGTCGAGCGTGAACTCGACCCACGAGCCACGGAACGGGATAATGCGCGAGCTGAACAGCTTCGTCCCATTCGGATGGATGTTCTCTTCGAACACCACACCTGGGGAACGGTGCAGCTGGCTCACCACGACGCGTTCGGCGCCGTTGATGACGAACGTGCCGAGTTGTGTCAGGAGCGGCAGATCACCGAGATACACTTCTTTTTCGATGATGTCTGCGGCCTTCCTGTCCTCGGGCGGGGGAGTCTTCTTCTTCTTCCGCTTCTTGCCCCTCTGCTCACGCTCCTCCTCGGGAACATCCCAGACAATGAGACGCAGCGTTGCCTTGAGCGGCGCAGCATACGTCATGTCTCGCTCGATGCACTCCTCCACGGAGTACTTCGGCTCGCCTAGCGCGGCGCTCACGTATTCGAGCGTGAAGTAGTCATTCACGTCCGAAATCGGGAAAATTTCCTCGAAGACTCGATCAAGCCCGAAATCCCACTGCTCTTCCGGGTTAACACTGTCATTGACGAGCTTCTCGAACGAGCGGAGCTGAACATCCAGCAAGTTCGGCATCGGCATGGGCCGTCTGAGCTTTGCGAAGTTCAGAATCGGCCGGTTGTCTTTGCGCAGTTCCAACGTACGTCCCCCTTGACGACCCGCTAAGAGCGGGCAGCGTTCCGGTAATTCATGGGACAAGCGCGTGAATCCCCGACCTGCAGGCACACCCCCGAAAGGGGGCGCCCGCAGCGGGGACCCACACAAGTCCAGATTGTCTCGCGACGGTCAGCACCCACTACGTGGGCGCTCACCAGGTTCGCGTTCGCCGTCCTACGGACAGCTTGCGGACCCAGCAGCTCTACTTAAGCGCGACCGCTGCGCCAACACCCTCGAGCTTTGCCTTCATTTCCTCAGCCTCAACCTTCGTCACAGCTTCCTTGACCGTGCTCGGGGCACTGTCAACGACTTCCTTGGCCTCTTTCAGACCAAGACCCGTCAGCTCGCGAACGACCTTGATGACCTGGATCTTCTTGTCGCCAACGCCCTCAAGAACGACATCGAACTCGTCCTTCTCTTCAACAGCGGCAGCATCGCCACCACCCGCTGCAACAGCCACCGGGGCAGCCATTGCTGTGACGTTGAACTTGTCCTTGAAAGCGTCAACGAACTCCGAGAGCTCGAGAACGGTCATGCTTCCAATGGTATCGAGCAGCTCTTCGTGATTCGTCGCCATGTTTCCTGACTCCTGGTGTTTCAACCGGCTTTTTGCCGGAGATTGGGTTGACCCTGTTGGTTACCAGGGACGCGCCCGCGTCCCTACTACATGCCCGGGATGCGGGCTTATCCAGCCTGTTCGCGCTCTGCCTTGAGAGCGTCGATAAGGCCGGCCATCTCTTGAAGCTTGCCTTCCATCGCCGTCGCCAGCATGGACATCGGGGCCTCGAGGGCGCCGACCAGCTCCGAAAGTAGAACTTCCCTGGAGGGAAGCTTGGCAATTGCCTCTACCTGCTCCGGCTGCAGCACCTTGTTGTCCATGATGCCGAGCTTGAACGAGGGCTTCTCGTCGTTTGCCTTCGCGAAGTCGCTCAGGGCCTTGGCGGCACCGACCGCGTCCTCGTAACTGAAGACCATCCCGGTCGGCCCTTCTAAGCTCTCCGTGATGTCCGGCAGATCCGTTTCCGCAAAGGCACGCTTTGCCAGACGGTTCTTCACAACGACGTACTCGGCACCGGCCGTCCTGAGGCTCCGGCGGAGTTCCGTCATGGACGTCACGTTAAGTCCCGAAAAGTCCGTCAAATATACGGTCGGCGCACGGTTGATCCGGTCGACGATCTCGCTGACGAACCCCTCTTTCTGTGAGCGATCCATCAGGCCCCCCTACGATAGAGGTTCGTATCGATCGCGACGCCCGGGCCCATCGTGCTGGACACCGTGACGCTCCGAAGGTACGTACCCTTCGCGGCGGACGGCCTCGCGCTGACGATCTGGTCCATGAAGGCCCCTAGGTTCTCTTTCAACTGCTCTTCGGAGAACGAGACCTTCCCGATCGGGGCGTGCACGTTGCCGGTCTTGTCGACCTTGAACTCGATCTTACCCGCCTTGATCTCTTCGACCGCGCGACCGATGTCGAACGTCACGGTTCCGGCCTTTGGCGTGGGCATAAGCCCTCGCGGACCAAGCACGCGTCCGAGCGGACCGACCTTACCCATCAGATCCGGCGTGACCACGCAGACGTCGAAGTCCAGCCAACCGCCCTGGATCTTCTCGACGAACTCGACACCGACAAAGTCGGCACCGGCTGCTGTGGCCTCAGCCTCTTTCTCACCCTGGGCAATGACCAGGACGCGAACGGACCTGCCGGTTCCGTGCGGAAGAACCACGGTACCACGGACCAGCTGGTCCGCCTTTCGGGGGTCGACCCCGAGGCGCGTCGCGATTTCGACTGTCTCGTCGAATTTCGCGAACGCCAGCTCCTTCACGAGCTTCACAGCCTCGCCCGGAGCGAACTTGACGCCTTTGGGCACGTTGGTACGTGCGGAGGCGGATCGTTTGCCTGTTTTAGTCATCTCTATCGAGCCGTTTGTGAACCCTCCCACCGAGTGACGGCTCTCACTCGGTGGTGTGGGCGGGGCGTTCTACCCCTCGACCTCAATACCCATCGACCGTGCGGTCCCGGCAATCATCTGCACGGCAGCGTCCATGTCGTTGGCATTAAGGTCTTCCATCTTCGTCTGGGCGATTTCTTCCATCTGGGCGCGTGTGATCTTGCCCACCTTCTCGCGATTGGGCTCACCCGAGCCCTTGGCCAACCCGATCGCGCGCTTGATCAGCACAGGCGCGGGTGGCGTCTTAGTAATAAACGTGAAGGAACGATCCGCATAGACGGTGATCTCGCAGGGAATGGTAATCCCCTGCTTGTCGCCGGTCTTTGCGTTGAACTGCTTGCAGAACTCCATGATGTTGACGCCGTGCTGCCCCAACGCGGGACCCACTGGCGGCGCCGGGTTAGCCTGACCACCCGGAACGTGGAGTTTGATGAATCCAATGACCTTCTTCGCCATCGTTTAGTCCTCAGTAGCCCTTCAAATCTGTGTAGTCGAGTTCGACGGAAGTGGGCCGGCCGAAGAGGGAAACTTCGACCTTGACCTTCCCCTTATCGGGGTAGACCTCCTGGACCGTACCGCTGAAGTCCGTGAACGGGCCCTGCGTGACCTCGACGACCTGATCGATGTGGAAAGGAATTTCCTCGCGGGACCCCTTATCCGCCTCCACCTCGACGCCGAGGATCTTATTGATCTCTTCTTCTCGCAGCGGCTGTGGCGCGCGACCCTGTCCAACAAATTTAATCACGCCCTGAATGTTGTTGATCACATGCTGCGTCCGCTCGTTCAGAACCATCTCAACGAGCACATACCCAGGGTACAGACGCTTCGTCACCGCAACCCGCTTTCCGTTGCGAATCTCAAGAACTTCCTGCGTCGGAACCAGACACTGCCTGATCTCCTGCGCTTCACCCTCACCAGGCTCCTCTTCGATCCGGCGCTCTATCAGCCGCTGGACCTTATTCTCGTGCCCGGAATAGCTCTGAATCGCGTACCAGCGAGTACTTGCCACGGCGTCAGTCATCAGGCGCCGAAGAGCCCCATGATCAACCCGACGATCCAACCGGAGAACTTATCCATTATCCAGATCACCAAGGAAATCACGATGGTGAACATCACCACGACGATAGTCGCGCTCCGGAGTTGATCCCAATCCGGCCACGTGACCTTCTGGAGCTCAACCCAACACTCCTCAATGAAGGTCCCGGTTTCTTTGAATTTGTCGACGACAGCCATACTTACTTCGTCTCTTTGTGCTGCGTATGCGTCCTGCAACGCGCGCAATACTTACGGTGCTCCACACGTTCCGGGTGCAGCCGCTTGTTCTTCGTCTGATTGTAGTTCCTCTCCTTACAGTCCTGACAGGCGAGGATCACTTTATCGCGGGCCATGCTCTTTTTCCTTACTGGTGTGGGGCCCGGCTAACCGAGCCTACCGCTCGATTCGTCGAGATACCTCACTTCCTGCTATTTTCCCTTATTACTCGATGATCTCAGTGACGACACCTGAACCCACGGTGCGCCCGCCTTCGCGAATCGCGAACCGAAGCTGTGGGTCCATCGCGATCGGCGTGATCAACTCCACTTCCATCTGAACGTTGTCGCCAGGCATCAC